>CAZUAM010000274.1:0-9150 GCA_964618095.1 uncultured Planctomycetaceae bacterium
AGCTGTTCAAGATCAAGCGGATCGACGTGGGCAACGCCGAGTTCGAGATGCAGCTTCCGCCGACGACGATCGACAAGAAGTACGACCTGTACGTCACCATCCTCCGCAAGCACCGGCGGTATTGAGCGGAGCGTTCTTACTGCTGCACGCCGTTGCTGCTAAGCCGCAAGCGGCTACACGCTGAAGCGGATCAGCAGGGTCTCGTCGTTCTGGACGACGTAGTCCTTGGGTTCTTGGTGGACGAGGTGTTGGGCCTTTGCCTCGCGCTCGCTGCCTAAGCGGATCAGGTCGTCGACGGTCATGACTTCGGCGCGGATGAAGCCCCGGGCCATGTCGGTGTGGACGGTGCCGGCGGCCTCCAGGGCGGTGCCGCCGCGGCGCAACAGCCAACAACGGACCTCTCTCTGGTTACAGGTGAAAAAGAGCATCTGGCCCGAGGCTTCCAGCAGCTTGCGAATCACGTGATCCCGGTCGACGCTCTGAAGGCCCATCTCCTGTTCGAACTCGCGGCGATCTTCCGGACTCATTCTGGATAGCTCGAGTTCCAGGCCGGCGGGAATGGCCATCAGGGAGACTTCGTCGGTGGACAGGGCGGCATATTGGCCGGGGTTTTCCTCGTCGTCGGCCGTGTTGACGATCACCATGCGTGGTTTTTCAGTGAGGAGGCGAAACGCTCGGGTGACTTTGAGCTGCTCGTCGGTCATGTCGGCCTCGCGCATCGGTTTGCCCGACTCCATGGCCGAAAGGACCATCTTGAGCGTCTCCTCTTCGTGGCGGAGTTGTTCCTGCTCGGCCCGAGGGATCGGCTTCTTCAGCGTGTCTTCGATCCGCCCGATCCGCGCGGTGAGGATCTCCATGTCGGCCAGCATCAGGTCTTCGTCGAACGACCTGATATCGGGCTGCGGATCAGAGTCGTCGAAGGCGGCCAGGATCAGCACCAGGCATTCGGCCTCGCGGATCAAGGCCAGGCGGGCGGCGTTGCCCTCATGCGTGCGGCTTAAGCCCGGGGTGTCGACGATCTCCAGCGCCGCCGGGCTGACCTTCTTGGGATGATAGATTTCGGCAAGCTGCTGCAAGCGGGGCTCGGGAATGGTGGCCATGGCACTCTGGGCGGTGTGCGAGAGTGCCGGGTCGGAGGCCACCGAGGTCAGCCACTCGAACAACGTGCTCTTGCCCGATCCCTGGTAACCGACAAGGCCGACTTTCATGACTGATCCCTCGGGGCGTTGCAGGACGGCAGCTACAGTTTCTCTCCGCAGGTGGCCAACTCCGCCAGGGCATGTTCTACCGTTTTCGTCTGAGGGCTGTCCAGGGGGAGGCGGCCGAAACGGACCCGGTAGAAGGCCTCGACCACCCGGGCCGGCAGCGGCGCCAGGTGCGGCCGGCCGGTGGCCGCGGCGAGTTTGGTCCCGGCGGCGGTGGCAAACTCGTGCTGGGTTTGGCTGGCGGAACGGGCCAGGCCATGCCGGGCGAGCAGGGCCTCCAGGCGACCGTAGAACTCGACTTCCGGGCGATCTTTCCGGGCCGCCGGGGCTGCCCGACCGGCCAGCCGGGCCCACAATCGCCGCGCCAGTCGCGGCAGCCAGCGGACGCCAAACACCAGCACCAGCAGCCCCGCCGGCAATAGCAGTGCCAGCCGCAGCCAGAAACCCGCGCCCCCTTGGGTGATGTCCAGTGCCCAGCCGATCTTCTCCCCCAGGCCGCGCCACGATTGGGGATCGCGGAGGTTACGGATCGCCTTGCGCACGGCGCGGACTACCGGCTGGTAGATGGCCTGGCGCTGGCGCCCGCGGTCCATCTCAATGACGTAGTTTGACCAAAGCGTTTCAAGCCAATCGACGGCCCGATTGACTCGGTCGATGATGGCAGCGACGGTGCCGGTCGCTGCGGAGTCACCCGCGGCCGGCGTAGGATCGAGCCGCAGCCATCCGCCGGCGGACCGCCAGTTCCAGTAGCCCTCGCCGTGAAGCAGCTTCTGGGGAACGTCGTCGCCCGGCAGATACGCCTCGACCCAGGTATGGGCGTGCGACTGGCGGACCTGGTAGAAGCCGCCCAGCTCGTTGAACTCGTCGCACTTGTATCCGACCACCATCCGCGCGGGGATTTTCTGGCTGCGGAGCATCAAGGTCAAGGCCGTGGCGAAGTACTCGCAATGTCCCCTGGGATTGTTGGCAACAAAGTCTTCAATCGGATCGATCGAGAGGTCTCGCACCTGCCCTTCCAGGCTGTATTGGAACTGGCCGGAGGTCGCCAGCTTCTGCTCAAGGTAGCGTGCCCGCCCGAGGCGATCCTCCGGCGGCAGGCCGGACTCAACAATCCAGCGGTCGGCCAGCGCGGTGAGCCTTGGCAACCCGTCGGGGCCGATGCTCCTGGGGGTTGCACGGAGTGGGGCCAGGTCGGTGGTTGTGATTCGCACGTTCGGCACCAACGGTTTCTGCACGCCATCGACCAGGGCGGTGGTACCCAACTCGTAAGAGAACCTGCGCCCATGGCGGTAGTGCGCGCGGAGCAACCGCCCGCGATCGGGTTCGACGATCACGCTTACGTTCGATCGGGTAGGAACCACGGGCATCACGTAGAACAGCTCATCTCGATCGAGCGGCTCGATGTCGCACTTCTGCCGAACCAGCCCCGCTGCCGGCAGCGGTTGGGCCCTTTCCAGCCGCGGGCGGCTGCCGCGGGAGGGTGGGGCTTTTTCCGTCTTCCACTCGCCTCGCGAGTACTCCACCAGTGCTGCGCCGTAGAGGTAGATTTCTCCGCTGAGCGGGTGAGGATTCCCGGCGTCGTCGAAGAAGCCGACGCGCATCACCTCGTCGTAGCTCTGGATCGTCTCGCCCAAGTCGCCCAGGGTGACCTTGTCGTCGAATCCCACCACGTGCGTGGGGCTGGGCGGCGCTCCTCGCCAGGCGGTCCCGCCCAGGCGGGGAAGGGCGAAGAATAACAGGACCGTCAGGGCCACCGTCCCGAGTCCGATTCGCCCCAGCCGGCCGAACAACTCTCGACCGATCGCGGCGCGAGCGTGGCCGGCCGGGGTACTGGTGAAGTGGGGCTGCTCGGCGGCCAGGGGCCAGCGCCGGCCGCCCGCGGCAGCCGGCGGCGGCGACTGCGCTGCCGGCCGGTAACGGTTCCACTGCCGGTGCAACAACAGCAGGGCCAACGCCGAGAGGCCGACCAGCATGTAGACCACCAGCAGCAGTCCGAACCACACCCCCTGGCTGAATGCCGCCGCGGCCACCACCTGGAACAGGCTCACACCGGCCAACAGCCAGTACACGCGGCCGTCCTTCTGCTGGAACAGGAGGATGATCTGTAGGTAGACCAAGAAGTTGGCGATGGCCAGGATGTCGAGCTCGCCGTAGACGTATAACGGGTAGAGCGAAATCGCGGCGGCCACCAGGGCGGCCAGGCTACCCACTGTCCGGTTCAACCGAAACCAGCCGGTGACGTCGGTCAACCAGATCGATGCCAGCGCCGCAAGCAGCACCAACAGCGGGAGTTCGGGGCTGCGCCGGCCCATGCCCAACAGCAAGGCACCCAACGCGGCCAGCGTCGCCATGTTGATCTGCAACAGCCGTTGAAGATACACCACCCCAGTCTCCGTGTTGGAATTGAAAATTGACAATTGTAGATTGCAAAATGCAAATTGCAGATCTCAGCCGGACGAACAAACGACAATTTGCAATTCTCAGTTTTCAATTCTCAATTTTCAATTTGCAGTCTCCCCCTTCTTCAGTCGGTTCGAAAGTACTCGCCCAGTTCGTCGCCGGACGCATCCACGCAGCGAATCCGCCGAGCCCGTGCCCGCCGGGCAGGATCCGCGCAGAAGGCCGCGAAACGCGCCGTGTCGGCCAAGTCGACCGGCCGGGTGCTCACCAGCATGATCTGGGTGCCGGGTTCGATTTCGTCGAGGGCTCGGGCGAGCAGCTCGGGTAGCCGATCCTCGCTCCGGGCTTCTGCCACTGCCAACCGTTGCATCACGTCCTGTAGCAGCGCGGCCGAGGCCGGGCCGCAGGTGCACTGCGGCGGCGGGCCGGTCGTGCCCACTACCAGATTGCTGCCCCCCTGGCGACACAGGTCGGCCAGCACGGTGGCCGCAAAGCTGACCGCCAGCTCCACGTTTTCCAGGTGTTGCGGGTCTGGCCGCTGCGGCTGCCAAAGGTCGACCAGCACCGCCACGTCGCGGTTGCGAGGTTGCTCGAACTGGCGAACCACCAGTTCGTCGAGCCGGGCGGAACTTCGCCAATGGATCCATCGTCGGCTATCGCCGGTGCGCCACTGCCGCACACCGTAGAAATCGCCCTCGGTGCCGTGCCGCCGCTCCCGCCGATGCGCGCCTGCATACGATTCATGCCGACGCGCGGCCCAGGCCCGCGTCAGCCGCCCCAACCGGGGAAACACGATCAGCGTGTCGGTCCGGCCGAGGGTGATGGTGCGGCGGAACAGCCCGAGAGGAAACCGCGTTGAGAGTCGCAGCGGGCCCAACTGGTACCGGCCTCGCCGCGTGAGCCGACCGCGGTAGATGCCTCTGCGCGACTGGCCCGCCGGCACGTAGGGAAACAGCACGGCGGGGCGGATCGGTTCTTCGCGGCTGTGGTCGCTATCGCGTCGGAGCTGTTCTTCGACCACCACGTCCCAACTACCGATTCTCCGCCGGGTGTTGGTCAGCCTGATGCTGGCCACCAGCAGATCGCCGGCACAGACGTTCCGGGGCACCTTCCGCTGCACCTGAAGTCCCCGCAAGGTGAGGACTACCGCCCGCCAACTGAAGATCACCGGCCCGGCCAGCATCCCGGCCAGCACCAGCAGCAAGTTGACGTCGCGGGCCATCGCCCCGGCAAACACCATCCCCAGCACCAGCAGGTAATACCAGCCCTCACGGCAGACGGTGGTTTGGCGTTGACGTGGCATGCGGTAGGCCGCCGTGCCGGCGGCCGCTAAACGACCGAGTGCAAATCCCAAATCCCAAATCCCAAATCCCAAATCCCAAATCCCAAATCCCAAATCTGAAATCCTCACCCCGGGACCGGCACCTCGTCGACCAGCCGCTCGATCAGGGCCTCAAGCGCTTCGCGCTGGCCGCCGTGGAGGTAGCCCTTGGTGATCACCCGATGGGACAACACCGGCACGGCCAGGCGTTTGACGTCGTCGGGCACCACGTACTGGCGTCCGTCGACCAGGGCCGCGGCCTGGGCGGCACGATACAACGCCAAGCTGCCGCGGACGCTGGTACCCACGTGCAGCTCGTCGCAGGATCGCGTGGCCTGAGCGATGTCCAGCAGGTAGCCGCTGATCGAATCCTCCACCGCCACCTGCCGGACCGCCTCCTGCAAGCCGACGATCTGCTCGCAGCTCAGCGCCGGCTCCAGCCCGTCGACCGGCTCGCCCTCGCGGTGGCTGTTGAGCACTTCCAGCTCATGCTGGCGCTGGGGATAGCCCACGGAGATCCGCAACAGGAACCGGTCGAGTTGGCTCTCGGGCAAGGGATAGGTGCCCTCGAACTCGATCGGGTTCTGGGTGGCGATCACCATGAACGGCTGCGGCAGGGGATACGTCTGCCCGTCGGCCGAGACCTGCCGCTCGCTCATGGCTTCCAACAGGGCACTTTGGGTCCGCGGGGTGGCGCGGTTGATCTCGTCGGCCAACACGACGTTGGCGAAGATCGGGCCGGGGCTGAAGGTGAACTCGCGGGTCTGGGCGTTGTACAGGCTGCTGCCGGTGATGTCGGCCGGCATCAGGTCGGGCGTAAACTGGATGCGGCAGAACTGGCCGGAAAGGCTGCGGGCCATCGCCTTGCCGACCAGGGTCTTGCCCACCCCCGGCACGTCCTCCAGCAAGACGTGCTCACCGGCCAACAGGGCCATGATCCCCAGCCGAACCACATCGCCCTTACCCAGGACCACGCGGCAGATATTGCTCTGGAGTTGCTCGATCAGGTGTTGGGGGTGGCCTGCCATACGATGACTCCAGGGGCGTGCTTTCCTGCTGCGGGGAGGTGTCCCGCGATCAAAGCAGGACACACGCCGGCGACGAACATCTCGCCGCGGGGCCGGCCCCCATCCTAGCCCAGGGGTTGCCGAGAGGTCCACCCCCGCGGACCGGCGGAGCTTGGTCGGCACGTGCCATGCGGGCGCGTAGTCTGCGTCAGCCCGGACCCGCGGCTGTGCCGTGTTCCCACCTTATTGACCGGGGATCATTCCCCCCGCCCACAAGCTTGCCGGCGGTGGCCCAGGAGTGGTAAACTGGCAGGTGGTGAGATCGGCCTGGAAAGTCGGCTGGACCGGCTCGCGGCTGCGGCCTGCCCGGGCGGCATTTCTCCAGTCAGGGCATCCGGGCGGAGGCCAGGAACAGAGTACCGTCGATGTCCACTGCCAGTCACGACTCCGGCATGGAAATACGCGTTCGGCCCGGCCCGTTTCAGGATCCGGTCGCCGGCGACGGTTCGCAGTTAGCCGATGGGGACATCTGGCTGGACGGTGGCGTGCTGGCGTGCGCCTGCCCGGAGTGCGGGGCGCCGATGTCCATCCGCCTGTGGCTGATGGTGGCCGACTGCTTTCGCTGCGGCACGAGCATCGAGCTGACCGAGCAACAGGAGCAGGAAGCGCTCCGTTTGCTGCGGGAGCACGAGGAGGAGAAGCGGGCGGAGTCGCGGGAGGCGGCCGCCGCGATCTCGCCCACTGTGCTCCGCAGGCCGAAGCCCCAGCCGCCGAAGCCCAAGACCCCGCCCCCAGCGGCCCAGCCCGAACCCCATCCACCCCCGCCGGAGCCTGCATCCGGGCCGGCCCCGGCCGCCGCAACCGCTCCGGCCGCTGTGCCCGGTGGGCGAGTTGGCCGGGTGGCGGCCTCCCGGGTTCCTCGCGGCGCCCGGGCCCATATCCGCGATCTCTACCAAAAGGGGGAACTGGCGGTCTTCTGGAGCAGGTTATTCAAAGATCTGCCGGCCTGGCTGGTCAGTCTCGTGGTCCACCTGATCGCCCTGTTGTTGCTGTCCCTCTGGTACGCCGGTCCGGCGGACGAGACGCCGGCGATTACCCTGGCCACCTCCCTCAGCCCGGACGACGCGGAAGGCCAACAGGGTAGAATCACGGAGCTGTTGGAGGCCTTCGAGTTCGAAGACCCCGGTGCTGAGGAGCTAAAGAATACATTGGAGCAGATGGGGGCCCCGAGCGACGATCCGCTGGCACTGGAGGCGGTGGAGTTGCCGTTGCGGGCGCCCCGCTCGCTCGCCAACCTGGCCGACTCGGCGGCCAACGCCTTGATGCCCGCGCCGTTGGCGCCCGTCGGCCGGATGCTCGCCGGCCGCGATCCGCGACTTCGGGCCCACCTGGTCGAGCAGGCCGGGGGAACCTCCGCCACGGAGGCGGCCGTGGCCCGGGGACTGAAATTCCTCGCCCGCCACCAGAACCGCGACGGCAGTTGGAGCCTACAGACCTTCAACAGGACGCCGGATTGCGACCACACGTGCAAGGGTACCGGCCGCGTCCACAGCGACGTGGCCGCCACCGCCCTTTCGTTGCTGCCTTTCCTTGGCGCGGGCCAGACCCATCGCAGCGGCGAGTACCGCGAAGAGGTCCACAAGGGACTCAACTGGCTGGTGGAGCACCAGAAGGAAGACGGCGGCTTGTGCGACGGGGGCCAGATGTACGCCCACGGTCAGGCCGCCATCGTGCTCTGCGAGGCGTATGCTCTCACGCACGACGCGCAACTCCGGCGACCCGCCCAGAAGGCCCTGGACTTCATCGTGCGGGCCCAGCACAGCGCGGGCGGGTGGCGTTATAATCCGGGGCAGGCCGGCGACACCAGCGTGGTCGGTTGGGAGCTGATGGCGCTGAAAAGCGGGCAGATGGCCTATCTTCGCGTGCCCCGCCGGACGTTTGAGCTCTCGGGCCGTTTTCTGAACCAGGTTCAGAAGGACGGCTACGGCGGGCTATACGCCTACCAACGCGGTCGTCGCCACACGCCCGCAATGACCGCCGAGGCCCTGCTCTGTCGCCAGTATATCGGCTGGCCGAGGGAGCACGCGGGACTCAGAGCCGGCGTCGAGTACCTCTTGAAGAATCTACCCGACCCCAGGAAACCCAACATCTACTACTGGTACTACGCCACGCAGGTGATGCACCACTTCGGCGGCAAGCCCTGGGAGAAGTGGAACGCCAAGATGAGCTACGCCCTGGTAAACACCCAGGAGAAAATGGGCCATGCCGCCGGGAGCTGGGCTCCCAGGGGCCGGAGCACCGAAGGCGGTTTCGCCGAGACCGGCGGGCGGATCTACATGACCAGCCTGGCGGTCTGTACGCTGGAGGTCTACTACCGCCATATGCCAATCTACGGCCGAGAGGTGCTGGGGGGGTTCGAGTAGCGGTGGGGATTAGGGATTGGGGATTAGAGCACCACAGGGGGAATTCTCGCAGCTCGTTCCCGCCGTGATGCGCGCGGGTACAATCTCGGACGCTGCGAATCCACCCAGCGGCTATGCTCCAGTCTAGCGGTACGGCTGCACTCACTTCACATCAGTCGATGCCGAACGCTCTCCGATCCTCCTCCAGATCACGGATAGCGCGGTCTACGAGCCGCTGGATTTGACGTTTGACCTCATCGAGAGTGCGTTTCTCTTTCGGCAAGGACATCCAGCAAAACTGTAGCGACTGGCGAATCATCTGATCAGCCTGTCCGGGGCAGAAGACGCGCATTTCGCTTCCTTCATCGCTGCTCGATCCGCACGAGAAATACATCGGCAAGTCCTCAGTGTCTGAGACCCTTTGCGCCAAGGGCCATGGACTCTTCGTCCGCGTACGCTCAAGGCTTTCTGCTGGACACCCTGTCCACAGGAAAAGGAGCGGTTCCAGGGGCAATTTGTTTTCCGCGGGCCAAACCGGGTTGACTGCAAATGTATCTTGACCTGTCGGCAGCCGGGGTGCAAGCCACCGGAAAGGGCAGTGCTGCCTGGCGATGCCGGTGGCGTGAAATCCTCGTGCTTGGGCCGGGGTCGTCTTTCTGCCACGTTCGAGTTGGGGGGAGGGTCTACGCGGAGCCGTGGCATTTGACGTAACTGCTTTTCGGCGAACAAGATCCGACACCTGCGGGTCCATCACGCCGCTGGCGCTCGGATGCGGCACGCCGGTTGCTCGCTATTCAGCATTCAGCATTCAGCAA
>CAZUAM010000275.1:0-9114 GCA_964618095.1 uncultured Planctomycetaceae bacterium
GACGACCGGCTCGGGATTAGATCGGGTGATGGTGATGCCTGCGGCCTTGGCCAACTCGTGGATCTTTCCGTAAAACGCAGAAAGCTCTCCTTGGGCGGGTGCGTGCTGCTCCCAGGCCGTGTTGTAGGTTCCCGTCTTTTTTAGTTCCTGCTTCGCGATCCGCAGTGCCGTGGCCAGGCTGCCCGCCCGCACGATGTAATCCTGCTTCTGCCTGACCTGCTGGCGTGCCTTGCCGATTGCACGCCTCTCGGGCAGGAAAGACAAGCTGATGTATGCCACCGCGGCGGCAGCCAAGGGGACGGTCACGAGCCAACTACTGCGGCGGATTGTGGTCTTCATTTCAGCGCCTTCGGGTTCCTATTCGGGCCTGGCGATCGGTTTGCGGGACGGCGATTTTCTTAGGGCCGGTCGGGCCGGTCGGGCCGCCCGGTTGTCCGTAGCCCGGCCGCACCACCAGGGTGGCGCGAAATTCCAGCGGCCCGGCAGGATCGTTCTCAGGGCTTTCGAGCGAGTCGAGATTGGCTTTGGTGAACAGGCTCGCACCGCCCAACTCGCCCAGGTAGCGATGGAACGCGGCACTTTCGCTGGTAGTCCCGGAGATCAACACAAACGTGCGGTTGTTGTCGAACTGATCGCGCAGCCGTATGAGGTCGCGGGTAGCCGGGGGTAACTTGTCGAGTTCGTCGTCTTTGGCCTTGTTTTCCGTGCGGGAGTAGCGTTCGGGCGGTGTCCGATCTTGGGGCAGTTGGCGGGTGATTTGCAACTGCTCCAGCGTGATCCCTTCTGGCAAGGGGGCCAGCAGCGCGGCCAGCAGTTGAGTGCGGGGCCAAGGGTGGCGGAGGTAGGTGAACAGCTCGGCGGCGTTTCGGGCCGTGTTCAACTGGGCGTGGAGCTCGGCCAGTTTGCGGTTCTGGCTGACGGCCGCCTCGTACTGCGGCAGGATCGCCTCCAGCTCTTTTTCCACCTGACTTTTGCGGCCCTGCTGGGTGAACGCCGCGGCGCCGAGCAACACGGCGAAAGCGACCGCCACGACGATCCGCCAGGGTTGCGACTTCCGCTGGACGCGTTTTTGGCGGTACTGGACCGGTAGGAAGTCGATGTCTTGCATGGGGGTGGGGTTTCCGCTCAGTTGAGTTCTCGCAGTGCCAGTCCCGCGGCCACGTCCCATTGTCCAATCCGCCCCGGCGACACCGCCTTTTGGTAGGTCCGCAGCGGATCGCCCAGGTCGCAGGGCAGATCGAGTCGGGCCACCAGCCAATCGACCAGCGATTGCGTGGCTTCACCTCCTCCCAGCACGATTTGGGAGAGGGGTTGGCCGCGAAAGGTGACGCTGTAGTAGCGAAGGCACAGGGAGAGTTCGTTGGCCAGGCGGTCGAGCACCGGTCGGATCGACTCGGTGATACCTCGGGTGATCTCGGGATCGCGCTGCTCGGCGCGGCGATCGCCGGCGTGGCGGCGCAGCGCGGCGGCGTCCGGGGGGCTCATCCGCAGACGGCCGGCCACGGCCTCGTCCAGGTGCCGCCCGCCCACGTCGATGTACTTGACGAACACCGCGTCGGAGCCCCGTGAGATCACGGCCATGGTGTTCGAAGCGCCCACGTTGACGAACATCATCCGCCGCTGCTGGTCATCGTCCCGGCGGAACTGCTTGCAGTAGCAGCGGAGCAGGGCGGCCGGCTCGACGTCCATGGCCACGGGTCTTAAGCCGGCGTTTTCGGCCAACGAGAGCATCCGCTCGAGCACCGGCCGGTGACAGGCCAGCACGATCACTTCCCGGCGAACCGTGTCGCTTTGGCGGACGTCGGCGGCCTCCAGGTAGTGGATCTCCGCTTCTTCGCTGCGAAAGGGCAGGCGGCCGGCAACCTCGACGTTAACCAGCTTCTTCAGCTCCTCGCCCGACGCCGGCGCCACCCGGATGTTCTGAACGAACAAGCTGCCCGCCCCCAGACAGAGAACCGCCTCGCGGCCGCGGAAGTTGCGTCCCTCGCGGGCCCGGCGAATGGCCTCCACAATCTGCTCGTCATGCGGCTGGCCGTGGTCCGGTTCCTCGGCCGGAAGGTCCCAACGGGCCGCTGCACGCACCTCAGAACGGCTGGCGTCGAACTGCAACAGTTTGATCGACCGGCTGCCGATATCCACCCCGATCGGGCTTGGGCGCCGTTTGGCAATCCATCCCACCATGGCAGTTTCCTGGGCAGTTTCCTGGAGGTTGCCGTCTTAACGCAGCCTGAGGCGGGGGACAATCGTTCCATCAGTCATCTACGCCAGCACACAGGAGCTGCAAACCAAGGTTCTGGAAGGTCTCTGTTTCGTGTCGCAACGTATGGGGCACCCCGGATCAGGGAAGCGGAACTTCATGGGCGAGCACTCCCGCCGGTGGCCCCTCCGTCGCACGATACTCGAGGTCCGTCAACCCGGTAACCGGGTTGATCGTCAGCGAGAGGTAGCGTGTGTCCGAACCGTAGCCCGCCGCCAGCCAGACGACCGTGGGGCTGGTCCGGGTGGTTTCCCCCAGCGGGCCGAATTCCACGTCGGGTACCCGTGCTATGAGCGCCCCCGAAGTGGCCGCGGTCACGATCCGCACCCCGGGACCCATGTGCGGTAGCTCGTCCAGGTCGACGACGTGCCGCTCTGGCGGATCGCCCGGATCACGAAACGGCGAGTCGGGCAGCGTGTCCAAGGCCGCCCGGCTGCCGCTGTGCTCGAGAATGTACCGGTTGTCCGTGGTGTCGAACGTGATCCGGTAGGTGCTGTTGTTGGTAACCGCCAGGCTCCGCCCGTAGGCCAGGTCGGTCCTGAGAATCTGGGCCACCGAGCGCAACTGGTCGTAGAGGCTGGGATTGCTCCTGGGCAGGACCAGGCCCGCCAGAATCCCGATCACCGCAATCACGATCAACAGCTCGATCAGCGAGAATCCGGCAGATTGTCGGCGGCCAGTTGGCATGGTGAGGCAATCAGCGTTTTCCGGGCAGTTTTCCCGGCTCCTTTTCCGGCTCGCCGACGGTCACTTTCAGCTTGCCGGAGCGGAGCAGGGCGTTCTGCTGCTTCAATTGGTCGTTGATCTCCCTGAGCAGGCGGATCATCTCCATCCGCTGCTCGATGGAGTTGGCAAACGGCGGCTTGGCGGCCGTGCGGGAAGCCGCGTCGCTCGTCTGATAAAAGCTTAGCACGCAATAACATAGGACGTTGGCGGCCACCAACAGGGCCCAGCCGGTTCGGCGTCGCATGATCGTTCCTCCTTGCTTGTGGTCAGGGGTTTTCGGTCCACTCCAACAGGTCCCAACGAAGACTGTCGTCGTCGGGATGGGGCTCATAAATCCGATCGCCGGGGTAATGCCAATGGTAGGTGATCGGACCAGAATCCGGCTTGATGGTCAAGAGCGGTTTCGGGTCGCGGCCTTGGTACCCCATCCAAACTGGAAAGTACGGCTCGCCGCCCTTGGCGAGGTCGGCTAGAAAGTCTCCATAGCAGTCACCCCATTTTAGTTCGTCCCATGGCTGGCGTTCTCTGATCAAAAGGGTATCCGCGATGACTCGACCCGCGATCGCAAACTCCACCGTATCGAGGCTCTTCTTGATCTCGAACTTGTCGAACACCGCCAGCAGCCCGGTGAGGCCGCCGCCAGCAGTCGGCTCGACCAGGAAGTTCCGGCAGCTCGCCGCAGGCAGTCGCACGGGGGCCTCCGAGCCGTGCAGTGCCGGTAATTCGACCGGCTCGAAATGGACATTGGTGCCCTTGATCTTGATGTCATCCTTGCAGAACAGCGAACCCCGGATGGTCACGTTGTCTCCGATCTCGATCGTACCGTCGCGATAATAGACGCCAAGGGGATTGGTCAGCGGGTCCGGTTCCAGCGTCGTGTCCTGGAGTGTTGCGCCCACCGTGGGGATCGTGTAAATTGGCCCTCCATCGTAGATCTGATAGCTGCTCAGCGAGGTCGGCTTGGCCCAGTCGGAAGCGGCCTCTTCCACCGGCAGGTCAACGGCCGTCACATTCAACTTGCTGGTCAGCGCATATAACCCCCAGTCCTGTTCGGAAAAGGGGAGACTTACCGGGCCGTTGAAAGGGCGGTAGTCCGGGTGGCCGGCCGTTCGCATCTCCTTCAGATGCTCCAGGTAAAACTTCCATGCATCAAAATCGTTCGGATAGTGGGGAGCGATTTTGAGTTTGCCCTGTATCCGCACAGGCCCTTCAAGCCGGCAGGGAATGTCCACCTCGAAGGGGTCCTTCTTCGACTGATAGACGGTGTACTTCTGCATCGTGACCCAGTCGGTCGGCTCCTTTCCCAGTTCGCGCGGCGCCAGTCGAACCACCGCGCGGATCTGGTGCGTGGCCACCGATGCCGGGTTGTCCGGGTCGGCGGCTGAGCCGGTCGAGAGCAGGGTGACGCGGTAGGGGAAGTCCTCATAGTCGGGGTCCCCGGGGCCCAGCGAAGGGTCGCCGGTGCTGTAGGTTACCTGGAAGCCCTGGTCGCTGCCGAGAGAGCCGGTCAAGGTGGTATCCACGCCGTTCCAATCGGCGGTGTGCATCTTCTTGATGGCCATCGTCAGCCCGGTGGCGGCGGCCTGGCGGGCGGAGATCCGCCGATCGGCGTTCCGCTGGATCTTCAGCCCGGTGAACTGGCTGCGGACCGCGGCGTAGGACAGCGCCAGCGTGATGCAGATTATCAGCAGCACCAGGATCAGGGCCACGCCCGGCCGCCGCGATGAGTGGTCAGTGGTGAGTGGTGAGCACTTTGCACTCCCCACTCCCCACTGCCCACTTTTCACTCTCCACTCTCCACTATCCACTATCCACTCTCCACTATCCACTCTCCACTCACCACTCTCCACTATCCACTATCCACTATCCACTATCCACTATCCACTCATTTGTGCATTTCGTAATACAGGGCCGCCGAACCGAAGAAGGGGACATATTGGCCGTCGGCGACGTTGGCCGTTTCGCCCGCCGTCAGTTGCAGTTCGGTCCGCAGCCACACCTGCCGCAGGCCGGTCTGGGAGCCGTAGATGCCTTGTACCCAGGGCATTTCATTCCAAAGTGTCTGTTTCTTGACCAGATCGGCTTCCTCTTGGTACGCCGTCCACTGCATTCTGTCGGGACGCAACCGGGTCTCGAAACGGACCGCTCCACGCCACTTGGGAAGTGCGGTCGCATCGGTAACCTTGCCGGTGCCGATCAGCTCGGTCAACGTAACCGCCTGATCGCTGCCGGCCGACTTGATCGCCTCGATCTGAGCGGCCCAATTCCCCTCGTCCTCACTGAGTTGAACGTCCTGCGTGCCGACGATCTCCACCAGCCGTCCAGGTTCGTTCGGATGGGGGCAAAAAATGACCAACTCGTCGTAGTAGGGTCTTCGTTGGGGGTCACTGAGAGGCGGGCGCTCGGGATGCAACACCTTCGGGTCGGGATGCCAAACGGCCAGGGTGTCGGGGAACCCCCACGAACTTACTTTCGTGGCGACTACGATCACGCCCGGAAACTGCTCGTTGGCCGTGGCCTCGCGGACCGTCCGGCCGATCCGCTCCAGGACCACCCTGGCATGTTGGGTTGCCAGTCCGTGGCCTTCGGTGTACCGGAACCCCTCTTGGACCCCCTTGGACAGGGCGCCCAAGGTGCCGACCACGATCACCATGATCGACATCGCGATCAGCAGCTCCAGCAGCGTCATGCCAGATCGCGGGGCAGTGGCGGTAGTCAACCACCGACCCGTCTCGAAATCCGAGCCACGTTTTTTAGATTGGCGGAACATAGGCCACCACTCGTCGAAGTTCGGCTAGCACCCGCTCTCCCCGTTCCGGATCGACGTACACGATGCGGACTACGACAGCCCGATAGTCGCGAATCTGGCCTGCCGGCAGCGCGGTAGTCAGATCCGACTCGCCGACGTAGTAGACGTCGATCTCTTGCCGCCAGTTGTCGAAGAACCCGGCTGGGGCCTGGAAGTCGGGATGGCGTTGGCCGCCTTCCCCGTCGTCTTTGCCCAGCTCGATCCCCCAGGGGTCCGTCGGCGGCTGGCGGCGGACCCCGTCGTAGTCGTCGACGTCGTGATAACGGCCCCCGACCACCTCGTCCATCAATTGCTGAGCCATGCCGTTGGCGATCGTCTGCTGCAAGGCCTCGTTGGTAGTCTGAAGCGAGCTGGTGATTCCCAGCAGCAGCACGCTGCCGGCAAGGGCCGCAACCGAGATCGCCAGCAGGGCCTCGACCAAGGTGAAGGCGGCCGCAACCCGCGCGCGGCGATAAGGGGGCGAAAAGTTCATTTTCACGGCCAGGAAAAGGAGACCGTTTCCTTTGGCTTGGCGGTCTGCCAGGTCATCGAGCCCCGAGGGGAGTCTCCCCCTTTTCCGGCCGCAATTCGGGGATAAACCGAAAAAAGGGGCGCGGCAGGGTCCCCTCTAGCTCCCAGCTCTCCCTGCCGCGCCTGTTGGCCAACGCCCCTCCCCAAGGCGCGGGCACACCAAAACTATAGGGTGGGCGCGGGTAGTGTCAAACGTGTCCGGACTCTCACGCTTGCCCCGGCAGAAATTGAGAGTGGGAGTGCAACAGTTGCGGCGAAAATGTGCTTGGGGCGTGCTGCGCCGCGTTGCCGATTCGCCTCCCCGGGTTCCGGCCGGCAACGCGCCTGTGCCGCTGATGTTCCGCTGCGGCACGGCGGCGCTAACTTTTCGCAACGTCGTCGCTTATCCAATCCAGTCCGACGTCCAGGGACTCTGCCGAGTGTGTCAGCGCACCCACGCTGATCCGCTCTACCCCCGTCTCGGCAATCTGCCGGACGGTTGCCAAGTCCACCTTTCCGGAGGCTTCGAGTTCGATCGCCGGGTTACGGGCGTCGCGCCGGGCGGCCGCCTGGCGCAACTCGGCCGGGCTCATGTTGTCCAGCAGCACGATATCCGGCCCGGCCGATAGCACCTCGTCGAGCTGCCGGAGCGTGTCCACCTCGACCTCCACGATCATGTTACGATGGGCCGGCTGGGAGCCCTGCTCCTTGAGGAACTGCCGTGCGCGGGCGACGGCCTCTGCGGCGGTGTATCGGCCGGTGTCGTCGCCGGAGAGTTGCCCGCCCAGTGTGCCCACGGCAGACTGTGCCAGGTGATTGTCCTTGATCAGCACCGCGTCGAACAACCCCGTGCGATGATTCCGCCCGCCGCCTTGGCGGACTGCGTACTTCTCCAGCCGCCGCCAGCCCGGGGTGGTCTTGCGGGTGTCGTAGATCTTGGCCTTGGTGCCCTGCACCGCCTCGACGTATCGCCGCGTGAGTGTGGCGATGCCCGAAAGGCGTCCCAGCAGGTTCAGCACCAGCCGCTCGGCCGTAAGCACGCCCCGGGCCGGACCCTCGATCCACCCGATCCGATCACCCGGCCGGACCGACTGGCCGTCCTCCTTTTCCGGCGACCATTGCAGCCGCAGGTCGATCTGCCGCAGCGCGCCTTCGACGCCCGGCAGCCCGGCGACCACCCCCGACTGTCTGGCCACCACCGCCGCCCGCCCCAGCGCGTCTTCCGGCACCACTGCCCGGGTGGTCCAGTCCGCTGCCTCGGCCAGGTCCTCGCGGACCGCCAGCCGCAGGAGTTGCCCCCAGTCGGCGTGGAGCCGGAAATCCCAGACGATCTGGTCGAATTCCTTGCTCAAGAAAACTCTCTCCCGGTCGGATTGAAGCACGGAGCCAACCATTCAGGATATCCGTCTCGGTGCCGGATCGAAAGGCCCTTGCGGGCGTGCCGACCATAGCCCTACATATGGTACTTCGGCGAGCGAGCGACCATAATGCTCCTGGCCGGCTCCTACGAAGACAAGCCCCCTCTCCCTCTGGGAGAGGGCCGGGGTGAGGGTTTTCATCCTTGAGGGTGAACGAAGTTCATGTGGACTCAAAAGAAGCGGCCGACCTGGCTCACCAATCTGAAATCCGAAATCTGATATCCGAAATCCCAAACTGCCGATGTCCCCCGATGCCGAGAAGGATCCCCCTCGCAGCCCGTCCTGGCTGCTTCGCCGTGCCGATCAGGCGGCCGTGGCGGTGCTGGTGTTGGCCGGGCTGGGGGTGACGATCGGCTGGTGGGTTTCCCAGGGGGGGTGGCAGGGGAGGTTGATCGAGCTGGAGCGGGCCGAGCCCCGGACGGCCAGCTTCCAGGTCGATATCAACCAGGCCGACTGGCCCGAGCTGATCCAGCTACCGGGCATCGGACCGAAGCTGGCCCGCCGGATCATCGAGTCCCGCCAGACGGACGGCCCTTTCGTCAATCATGACGATCTAATGCGGGTCCGCGGCATCGGCCCGAGAACGCTGGACCGGGTCCGCCCCTATCTCCGTCCCATGCCCGGCGCCGACAGCCTGCCGGGCTAATAGCGATGGAGCCTACGCTGCCCGTTTCCGACGTCGCCACCAGCCGATGGTGATACCGAGGGCCCCGAGGACGGACCAGACGACGAGGGTGGAAGGTTCGGGAGTGCTCGAGACATTTGGCGAGTCAAATACCACGCCCACCGCCGACGCTTCGATGCCATTCAATAGGGTGTCGCGATCGATGCTGCTGCCAAACAGCTCCAACTTGAAAACCAACTGATCTTCAACGTACGTATTGTCCCCTGGGCCACCTGCCGGACCGGATCCGGCGTTCTGGCTCTTCAGGCTGTAGTCGAAGGTGCCAATGTTGAGGATCGTCGCCGCCTGTCCCGTCAAAGTCTCGTCCGTGTCCGGTATGAAGGTGGAAAGCACGGAATTGTAGGTGAGCACGGCGGGTCCATTGCCTCCGGCCGACGGGCTATCGAAGTGCCCGCTGTCGGCGTTCCCAAGCCCCCACTTCTCCGAGCCAAGCGTCCCGGAACCGACCAGTGACGACCCGGAGCCCAGTTCGAGATTGTTGTTACTCTTCGTAGTTCCCAGATTCAGCGAGACCCCACTCGGCAACTCGAACCCCAGCCCGTCCAAGATATTTCCCGAGTCGTTCTTGGTTGTGTCCCCGGTCGAAGTATTGGTCAGCTCCACGTACAGAAAACCGCTGACCACGTGCATCCGCACCGTGGCACCAGGGACGAAGGTCGTGTCGATGTTGTTGCTCTTGAACGCCGATTTCCGCAGCCCGAAATTCGATGACAGTTTTGGGTGGTGAACC
>CAZUAM010000276.1:0-9105 GCA_964618095.1 uncultured Planctomycetaceae bacterium
AGATACCCTTGGAGGCTCAAGAATTCCCGAATTCTTGAATAATCCGGGCTAGGGCACAGCATTCATGAGCAGCCACGTTGTTGTGCCAATGTTTTGCCGCCCCGTGACTTACGACCAACTACCCGATGGCACTGTGCAGACTAGAACTCATTTAGCCGCTGAGCTTGCCCAGCGCGAGATCTGCGGCAAACACGTCCTTTCGGCACGCGGCGGGCAAGGTAAGCCGGCTAAATGTGCATAAGCCCCCGCCTAGTCGACCAGCCTTTCGAGCAAGGTGTCTAGTGGCACGAACGCAAGGCTGGTGGCCTTATCCGACATCGCGTAGGGAACGTACAGGTACTCACCGTGGATCATCGCGCCGCAGGTATAGACCACGTTGGGCACGTAGCCTTCGCGCTCCTCTTCGGTGGGCATGATCAGCGGCTCATCCAGCGACCCGATCACCTTCAGAGGGTGGTTCAGATCAAGCAGCATGGCGCCAATGCAATATCTTCGCATGGGACCGACGCCGTGGGTAAGCAGCAGCCAGCCCTCCGGCGTCTCCAGTGGTGAGCCGCAGTTGCCGATCTGCATGAACTCCCACGGATACTGAGGGGTTTGCAGCAGTTCGGCCGTCTCCCAGAAGTGGACCATATCCGAGTACATGATGTACAGGTTCTCGCCGTCGATCCGCGAGCACATCACGTAGTGACCGCCAATCCGCCGGGGGAACAGGGCCATGCCCTTGTTCTGGGCCCTGGCACCGTTGAGGGTGTGGATGCCGATGCGGCGGAAATCGCTGGTCTCCATCAGTTGCGGCAACACCCGGTAGCCGTTGTAGGCCGTGTAGGTGCCAAAGTAGGTTGCCGAGCCGTCGTCTTCGACGAAGCGGACCATGCGCAGGTCCTCGATGCCCTGCTGTTCGTTGTCGCTCTGGGGGAAGATCACGACCTCGGAGGCGCCCACATCGCCGGGCAGCTCCAACTGGTAGTTCGATCGGGCAAGCCAGAAGATGCCCTCGATCGTCTCCTCCAACTGAAACCGGTGGCTCTCGGCCTGGACGGCCCCGGCGACGGCACGTTCAAGCTGGGCGAAGGTAAACTCCTCCGGCAGGCGCTCCATGACCAGATTCACGGCCGACTCGTCGATGGCGATGTCGTGCAGCTTTCGCCGAAACAATCGCTTCTCGTATAGCTTGTCGGGCGACCGGCGTACCCGGCGAGAGAATTGGCGGAGCGGGTCGAACCGGACCGTGTGATCGGCTTCGATCACGCCCGTGCGGAAGACGAGCGAAGAGATGTGTCCCTCGCCGGCGGCGCGCAGGCTCATCAGGAAACGCACGGCACCTTCCGGGATCCCCGATTGGTTCAGGTGCGGCACGATCGACGGATTGAACAGGGCGCACGACTGGATCGAGTACTCCATCGTAAAGTAGGAGCCGATCAGCAGCCGGCGCGTCCGGGAGATGCCGTCGGGCCTGTCGATCAGGGAGACGGCCGTCTGATAGTACTCTTCGAAGTCGGATTCCAGATCGTGGTGGCGGCTTTCAAAGTTCTTCAGGACCTGGGCCAGCGTATGCTCGACCTCCTGCTCGGATAGTCGGCAGACGCGCTCGACCACGGTGCGGATGCGGGCCTCGCTGGTGGGACAGAAAGGCCGCGTGATCACCCGGCGATCGTCACCCTCGAACCTGATCGGCAGACGCCGGACCTCCAGGGGGAGGCGGTTGACGGATTGGGTCCTCGGCCTTGGCATGGTGGGCACTTCGCCTGATTGAGCCAGAAACAAATCCAAGATCCTGAATCGGCAGTTTCCCTACCCTGACCCCATCACCGGCCGAGGTTTCCTCAGGCAGAGGTCGACCAGATCCTGAATCTTTGCCGTCCCCATACACATTACAGTATCGGCCCCGCCCCAGTAAATCTTCACCGTACCGTCGTCTTCCGGGATCGCACCGCAGGTGAAGACCACGTTGGGCACGTAGCCGGTCAACTCCCAGGGATCGGTCGGCTGTAGGATCCAGTCGTCGGCCACCCCGATCACCTTGGCCGGGTCCGCCAGATCGTGCAGCGCCACCCCAAGCCGGTAGACCCCGCCGCCCATGGTGCGAAACACGCCGTGGTAAACGTCCAGCCAGCCGGCCGCGGTCCTGATCGGTGTGGCCCCGGGGCCAATCTTCTCTTCGTCCCAGTGATACGTGGCCGGCTTAATCACCAGGCGGGAATCTCCCCAATGGACCAGGTCGGGCGAATAGCTGATCCAGATCGACCAAGGGCCGATCTGCGAATGCGGCCGGTCGAGCCGGGCATAGCGTCCGTCGATCTTCTCCGGGAAGATCACCACGTTGCGCATGTCGGCCTGGGAGATCAGAGCAATCCGCTCGACGCTGGCGAAATCCCGGGTGCGTGCCAGCCCGATCCGCACACCGTGTCGCGAATAGGCACTGTACGTCAACAGGTACGAATCTTCAATCGCCGAGATGCGACAGTCCTCGACGCCATACTCTTCGTACTCTGCGAACGGGCCTGCACCGGCCGGCGCCATGAACGGCTGGGGGCGGACGCGGAACTCGTGGCCGTCGGCGCCCTCGGCCAGCCCCAGGATCGACCGCCCGTTGCGGCGGTGCGAGCGGAACAGCAAGATGTACCGCCCCTGGTGCTTCACCGCCCCGGCGTTGTGTACGGTTTCGACCGGGTAGGGCACGTGGTCCCTGGTGAGGATCGGATTCTTCTCGTAGCGCGTGACGACGTCGCTCATGCTCGATGCTCCTGGGCGTCTGCTCCCCTGCGGCCAGAGGCTGCCAGCCGTCAGTGATCAGTTTTTGTCTTTATGGGAAATCTTTCCGGGCGCAGAAAGCGATCTCAGAAGGCGTCAAAACTCCTGTTTACCCATATCCGGGCCCTGCAATTGCATGAACCGACAACTGATAACTGACCACCGACAACTCCCTGCCGAGTTGTTGGGCCCAGTGCTGCCTTACTATTCACCTCTGCGTTGCCAATGATCGCTTGGGTGCCAATGATCGCTTGGGTGCCAGGGGCGGCTTGTCCGCCCCTGTGATTCCGGGCAGCGGCAAACAAGCTGCCGCTGGCACCCGGGCATTAGCTGCGCAGGACTCAATAACTGCTCTGCGCGACCAGTTTTCGATACACCCGCTCGTAACCGGCGGCCATCACCGGCGCGCTGAACCGCGCTGCCACGTTCTTGCGGCACGCCCGCGGATCGATGGCCGTTAAACGCTCTACCGCCGCGGCCGCCTCCTCGTCCGTGTCTACCAGAAAGCCGGTCTGGCCTTCGCGGACCAGCTCCGGCAGATATCCGCAGCGGGTCCCGATAATCGGCGTGCCGCTGGCTTGGGCCTCGATCCCCACCATGCTGCACGGCTCGCACCAGGAAATCGGGAACAGCACCGCGGCCGCCCGTTGGTATTCTAGGGCCAGCTCCTCTTGCGACAAGAGCCCCAGGTACGCCACGTTCGGGCCGTCGAGGTGCGGTTTGACCTGCCGGTCGAAGTATCCTTGGTGCCGCGGCTCGATCATCCCAGCCATTCGCAGCGGCATCCCGGCCTGCTTGGCGATCTGGACGGCCCGGGCGGCCCCTTTTTCGGGCGACAGCCGCCCGGCGAACAACAGATAGCCCTCCTTGTCGGTGCATAGCGGGAACGAGTCGAGCGGGATACCGTTGTACACGGTTGCCACGTAGTTCAGGTCCGGCTTCAATTGCCGCTCCGCGTCGGAGAGCGACACGAACGGCTGGTCCCGATAGCGGTCCAACACGCAGTGGATCGACCCCACCCACGCCGCCCCGTGCAGTGAGGAGACCAGCGGGCAGGGGATCAGCCGCGAAAAGACCAGGGCATGCACGTGCAGGTGTGAGTGGACCACGTCGAATCCGCCCCCCTGTGCCGCCTCCATGCAGGTGGCCACGTGCTGCTGCTCCAGGACCCGAGAATCGGGCGGCCCCGTCAACAGCCCGGACTGCGGGTCGAACCGCTGCTGTGCCCGCATCTCGTCCTCCGGCCAGAGGGCCAGCGGATGGGGCACCGTCTGGACCAGTTGGCCGGCCGTCCGCGAGCCGGCCGCAGCGAACAGGGTCACTTCGTGTCCCCGCCGCACCAGCTCCTCGGTCAAATTCGAGACCACCTGTTCCCACGGTCCGTAGCCGGTCGGTGGCACCGGCCAACTCACCGGCGCCAGCATCGCGATCCGCAGCGCTCCTGCTTCTCCGCTCATCCGCTGTGCCTCCCTACTACACCGCGGCGGAAGTCTTCTGCGATAGCCGGAGGTCAACGACCTCCGGTCCGGAAGATGGTACCCTCCGGCTCCCGGAGTAAGTTCCTGGTTCCCAAGCTCCGGCTTGGGAACCAAGGGGCTCGGTAGCCCGCGGCAAACCGATTCCGGCTCCCAAGCTGGAACTTGGGAACCGGGCAAGTTGGGCCGCTCCTTAGTCTCAATTGCCCACGTACTTCGCGTACACCGTCCGTGCCGTGGCCACGTCGTCGGTGCCGCCGATAATCGCCCGGCCGTCGGGAAAAACCGTCAACTCGTAGCCTTCTACCCTCAACCGCAAGAGGAATTGATTGCGGTTGATCTGGCCGACGCCCTCCAACTGCCGGGCCAGCTCGTCCAACGAGAGACTGGCCCCGGGGTGAGTCAACTGCACCGCGTTGCGGCCGCAGAGCACGGCGGTGCGGCTGCCCTCTCGGCCGGCCAGCCAAGGAAACTTGCCCTGCTTGCAGGTCGGACAATCCACTTGCTCGCGGAGTGTGGTGACGTCGACCTGCCGGATGCGGTTGTCCCACAGCTCGACCACCGTCAGGTTCCGCGAGATGCACTCCCGGTTGCCGCTTAGGATCTTGATCGCCTCGATGGCCTCAATCGAGGCGATCACGCCCACGACGGGCCCCAGGATCCCGGCCGTGTCGCAGGTGGGCGTGGTGCCCGGCGGAGGACATTCCTGCATCAGGCACCGCAGGCAGGGCGTTTCGCCGGGCAGGATGGTCATCGTCTGGCCTTCGGCCCCCAGACAGCCGCCGTAGACCCAGGGCAGGCCCTGCTTGACCGCGGCGTCGTTTACGAGGAAGCGGGTCTCGAAATTGTCGGTTCCGTCGACGATTACGTCAATCCCCCCGCAAAGCTCCTCGATGTTCCTATGATCGACATCGGCGACCACCGGCTCGATTTCCACCTCGGAGTTGATCCGCCGGAGTTTTTCGGCCGCGGCGATCGCCTTGGGCAACTCTGCGGCCACGTCGTCCTCGTCGAAGAGGACCTGCCGCTGGAGGTTGCTGATCTCGACGAAGTCGCGATCGACGATCCGCACGGCTCCCACGCCGGCCCGGACCAGCGTATTGGCCAGCATACTCCCCAACGCCCCGCAGCCGCAGACCAGCGCCCGGCTACGGGAAAGCCGCCGCTGCCCTTCTTCGCCAAGCGGCGGATACCTCACCTGGCGGATGTAGCGGCCGAAGTCGGCGGCCTGGTTCGGGTTATGTGCCATGGTCTAAAGGACTATGCGGGATTCCGGGAAAGGAAGCCGGCAGGTTGCCGGCACGGCCGGCAATCGTGGACGCCAGGGCCGGACTCTCGAAGGACGGAGCGGCATGGTGGAAGTTCCTTCCGCTCGTGGTGGGGCAACGCCATTCGCCCCTTGTACAGTATCACTGCCGCGTCACGCAAGGCCTGTCACCTGACAGTTCTTGGGTCGCGCAACGCTCAGGCCGCCGTACCGGCGGCCGCTAAACACCGTTGCGCCGCCGACCAACACGTTTAGCGGCCGACGGTACGTCGGCCCCTGGTAGCCCCGCATTTGTCAATCTGAGTCACAACCGAAATGCCACATTTGGGACAGTCTCCGACCGTTTACGCCAGATTTGCCTTTAACCCGCACTAAAAAAACGACTTACGACCACACGACACGCCGTGGTGCCGGACGTTTTCCGTACCGATTCCGGCCGCTTGTACCCGTCCGTGGGGTTATAAGTGCTGGCTGACAATCAGCCAAGTTGCGGTTGGTGTTCGGCCAAGTCGTGGTAGAATTCGAGCGGTCTTGTGGCAAATCAAATAATCAAATAGAGAACAGACGATAGCCCGATGAATATCGATCTGGCCTTCACCCCGTTTGGCCGCATCACTGCCGTTGAGACCACGGCAGAAGAAGGCGGCCTCTCCGATCGTTCCTCGGACGCGTCGCCGGACGGCCGACTCAATAAGGTGGTGAAGGCGTTTGCATCCAGTCAGGCAGAGGGGCTCTTTGGGCTGGCCGTGGAGAGGTTCGAAGCCCCACTGGCGCCGTCATTTGCTTACTGGCGGGATTATGCCGGCCGCTACCTGACGGAGCTGTGCCATACCCCGGAAGGCAGGGACGCCGAGATCGCCGCGATCCCACCGCCCGCATCCTCGGAACTTGCCACCATGCTCTTGAACGTTCCACCGATGCGAGGCGCCGAGTATCTGACCGCCGGCGTTCTCCAGGGGATATGGGAAGACTTGGATACGTGGATCCGAGGCGAGATCGCAAGCTCCAAGCAAGGTCTGTCCGGTTTCTTGAAGCAGCGGGCTTCGCTCTGGCATCAAGTCGGGCGGGTCTGTTTTCACTTGGCCGAGAACCGCCGCGACCCGGATTGTCCTTTCGCGTTCCTGGCGACCTACGCACCGAGCCTGATGGGCGGCGCCCGGGTGCAGTATCAACCGCTCAGCAAGGCCCTCCAGGAATACGCCGGAGCGAAGAACAAGACGGCGCTCGTCAAGCTGCTGGCACCCGTCCATCTGGCCTCACGGGCAAGTTCGTTTGTCGAGGAGTTGGTCGACTCGGGAGACATTTACCAACCGCTGGCGTGGACGCCCCCCCAAGCATACCGTTTCCTGAAGGAAGTCCCGGTCTTCGAGGAAAGCGGAGTCCTGGTGCGGCTGCCCGACTGGTGGAAAAAACGCCCTCGGCCTCGAGTTGGGGTGACTATCGGCGAGAAGAAGCAGAAGAAGTTCGACGCCCGGGGAATGCTCGACTTCAAGCTCCAACTGGCCCTGGGCGACCAGCAGCTTAGCGAAGCCGAATGGCGCCAACTGATCGCTGGCGAGGAAGGGCTCGTGCTCCTGCGAGGCCAGTGGGTCGAAGTGGACCGCGACAAACTGACCGAAGCACTTGACCAGTGGAAGAGAGTCGAGAAGCAGGCCCAGGGCGGACTTTCGTTCATCGAAGGGATGCGCCTGCTGGCGGGCGCTCCCATGGATTTGGCTGCCGAAGCCAATCACAACGATCAGCAGCGGGAGTGGTCGTTCGTGCATGCGGGCAAATGGCTCGGCCAAATGCTTGCCGAGCTGCGAAGCCCGGAGAACCTCAAACGGGCCGGGCCGGGTAGTGCGCTGAACGCGACGCTGCGGAAGTACCAGGAGACGGGTGTCAATTGGCTTTGGCTTACGTTAAACCTGGGGCTCGGCGCGTGCCTGGCCGATGACATGGGACTTGGCAAGACGATCCAGGTGTTGGCGCTGTTGTTGGTGCTGAAGAAGAATCGCGACGGCAAGCCGTCGCTGTTGATCTTGCCGGCGTCACTGCTTGCGAACTGGAAATCGGAGATGCTCCGGTTCACCCCCACGCTTGGCGCCAAGTTCCTCCATCCCTCCGAGACCCCCAGAGACGAGCTTGCCCAAATGGCCGAAAACCCGGCCAGGGCGATGAAGGGCGCCGACGTCGTTCTGACGACGTACGGAATGCTCTTGCGCCAACCGTGGCTGCTTGAGATCGCCTGGCAACTGGTCGTCCTTGACGAGGCCCAGGCAATCAAGAACCCTGCGGCCCGGCAGACCAAAGCCGTCAAGCGGCTGCGGGCCGACGCGCGAATCGTGCTCACCGGTACGCCAATTGAGAACCGTCTGTCCGACCTTTGGTCCCTTTTCGATTTTCTCTGCCCGGGCTTGCTCGGTTCGCAGAAGAAGTTCAAGGAGTTCGTCAAGAAGCTTGAGACCCGCCAGCACAACTGCTACGCGCCGCTTCGCAGTCTGGTGCAACCGTACATCCTCAGGCGGTTGAAAACGGACAAACGCGTCATCGCCGACTTGCCCGAGAAGACGGAAGTCCGGGCCTTCTGCGGGTTGAGCAAGAGGCAAGCCGCGCTGTACGCCAGGCTGGTTCAAGAACTGGCCGATTCGCTTGAAGACCTCGACGGCATGAAGCGGCGCGGCCTGGTGCTCGCATATCTCCTGCGTTTCAAGCAGTTGTGCAACCACCCAAGTCAACTCCTCGGCGACGGGCGTTTCGACCCCGATCAGAGCGGCAAGTTTGCGAGGCTCGCCGAAATCTGCGAGGAGATTGCATCCCGCCAAGAGAAGGCCCTGGTCTTCACGCAGTTTCGTGAAATGACCGGACCCCTCTCGAGCTTTTTGTCGGACGTCTTTGGACGTGCCGGTCTGGTGCTGCACGGGGGCACGGCGGTGAAAAGCCGCCAGAGACTCGTCGATCGGTTCCAGCGCGACGACGGCCCGCCGTTCTTCGTCCTATCGCTGAAGGCGGGCGGGACGGGCCTCAACTTGACCGCCGCCTCGCACGTTATCCATTTCGATCGTTGGTGGAATCCCGCAGTCGAAAACCAGGCCACCGACCGCGCGTTCCGCATCGGCCAGCGCCGCAACGTCCTGGTCCACAAATTCGTTTGCCAGGGCACGATCGAAGAGAAAATCGACGCCCTGATTGAAGGCAAGACCCGACTGGCCGCTGATTTGCTCGAAGGCGGCGCCGAGAAAATCTTGACGGAGATGAGCGATCATGAACTGATTCAGCTCGTGTCCCTCGACGTGGAAAGGGCACGCGTGTAGGCAATACTCGGCAAGTGCCGGCCAGAGAATAAGTTGTGGGAGGCGACTCCGTCGGCGACTGCGCATTCCCGCACCTTTGTCGCCCACAGTGTCGCCTCCCACAAGAAAACCGGAAGTTATTTGTCGGCCGATCCTAAGTGCCGACCAAATCGAGAACCTCAAAGGCACTGAACGGGAGCAACAGTCTCATGGGATTCTACAGTTGGAGGCCGTACGTTCCGGTGGCAGTACGACGCCACCGGGCAATCAAAAAGATGGCAGCGCTTCGCAAGAAGGGCGTGGATATCCAGCCCGTCCAGATCGAAGGCCGCAAAAT
>CAZUAM010000277.1:0-9088 GCA_964618095.1 uncultured Planctomycetaceae bacterium
GGAACGAGAAACGTGACCTTCCAAGGTTTACCGAAATGGTCCACAAAAACCGTTTAGTGCCAGTGCATCAACTGGCCGAAACGGCAGCGCCGCGGGTAGCTGCTTGAGACTGCGCGCAACCTTCCCCTCGCGCCACAATGGTCCACTGCTCCGTCCATCTTGTTTTTATTCCTTCTTCTCCTCTGCGTCCTCCGCGTTCTCTGCGGTGGACAGATTTGCTGTCCCCGGGCCACAGCCGTCGGGGATGACCTCGCGGTAGATCACCGAGTAATACCGAAACCGGGCCGGCATGTGGGAGGCGACCGACGCGATCATCACCACCGCCAGCAGGACCGCCAGGCGAATATGACAATGGTCCCATAGGAATGGTACGGCACAGAGCAAGCCCAGCTTGGCAATCGTCATCAGCCCGCGGCCCTGGTGGAACCAAACCAGCCTGGGACCGGCCTCCAGCAGTCCCAGCGCCGCGCCCGTGGCGATCGTCATATATAGGATCCGCAGCAGTTCCTCGCGTGGCCGGTTGAAGGCATGTCCTCCCAACAGGACCCCCATGGCAGCGATATGGGCGGTGCGCAGGGCGATGTTCCAGGTGCGGGCGTTGAGCATCCCTTGATTGTACCCACCGGCAGGATGCCGGACAGGGGCAGCGGGGAGGCACTGGCATCTTCCCGGTGCTTCACGGCACCTCGACTGGGGCGGCCGCACCGGCGAGACCCCGGTGCCACTCGAACGCCTACTCGTCTTCCTTCTCCTGGCGTTTGCGCCGCCGCTTCTCCTTCGCTTCTCGGCTGCGGCGCTCGTTTTCTTCCATCTCTTTGACGGTCACCTTGGTCTCCAGCGAGTGGCGGGGATCTTTATGCCCTGAGCCGGGTGAGGCGGGGACAATTTGTTTGAGGACCACGTCGTCGAATTCGACCTCGCCCGCGCCCAGGTAGGCGTAGAGCATCACGCGGCCCCAGCGGGGCGTGTACTTGGTGTGCCGGGGGGTGAAGTCCTCGGTTTGCGTGTTCCAGGTTTTTTGCGGTCCCTTGAGGTTCTGCTGGCTGCGGTAGACCTCGCGAGTTTCGGCGACTGTGGGGACGTAGCTTTCCGGCCGCCCTCCGCCTTCCGCCTTCCCCCTTCCTCCTTCCTCCTTCCCCCTTCCGCCTTCCGCCTTGCGCCGGTACTTCGTGCCGATCCGGTCGTAGCACTTGATGAACACAATCGGCTTCGGGCCGTCGGATCGCCAGCGGCACTGGAAGCGGTATTTGGCTCCCTCCTGGACGGGAAAGAACTTGCTGTAGTAGGCCACGCCCGTGGTATCGCCCAGAGCCTTCGTGAGCGTGAAGCGGATCACCCGATTCGTCGAGTTGCCGGCCTCGGGGATCCAGCGGACGGTCTTCCCCAGAGGTTCCCACTGGTTGACTTCGCCGGCCTCCCAGCCCGGGTCCCAACCGGCGGGCACGCCCCGGGCACCCCGCTGGAAATCGCCGGTGACCAGGTTGGGGTTTTTCTTCCAGTTTTGCTCGGCCAAGGGATTGACCGGAGGCGGCCCCTGTGGCTTCCGCCCGTAGAGGGCGTCGAGCATCTGCTTGACGTAGAGGTGCGGGATCTGGCTGACTGTCTTCGTGCGGGCCTTGCACTGGTAGATCACTTTGGGCTTCGGATAGCCGGTGAAATCGACGCAGCGGATCACCAGGTCGTAGACGTCGAAGTCGTGGCCGGGCACCCGCTCCACGCTACCCCAGATGCCGATATGGGCCCCGAAGTCCTCCCGGACGATTTTTTTCATCTTCTCCAGCGGCAGCTCGGGTGAGGGACGCAGGTTGTTCGTCTGGCAGGTGTCGCGGACGTCGAGCATGGTCTCGGGGATGATGAACCCGCCTTCGCGCTCCAGCTTCTTCCAGATCATCTCGCCGACCATTCGGCCGTAGCGGCCCTGGTCGAACCGGGAGACGAAGTCGAAGGGGATCACCACCTTTTTCGCCTCGGTGGCTGGGGCAGGGCTTCCGGCGGCGAACAGCGGCAGGGCACAGCAGAAGAGCAAGGCCTGAATGAGAACGGGGCATTGCAAATTGCAGATTGAGAATTGCAAATTACAAATTGAAGACTTGGGTTCAGCGACGCTCATTTCTTCTGGATGCCTCGGTTTTGCGCGACGATGATCAGCACGTTTCCTGAGCCAGCGGCGAAGTCCAAAATTTGCAATTTTCAATTTGCAATTTGCAATCTCTATTCCTTTCCCTCGCCGTTGGCCAGGCGTTCGAAGTATTGCCGATTCAACTCCTCCCAGCCGGCCGGCGAGGGGTCCTGCATACTGCCGAGGATTTCTTTCTGCACCTCGGCGGGCAGGTTGGCGGTGGTGTCCTGGCGGAGCTGGAATTCGCCTTCCAGGTACTGCTTGACGTTGTGGAGTCCGTCGAGGAGCACCTTCCGCCGGCGGAGCGCGTTTTGGTAGCGGCCGGCCTTGAGATCGCGTTCGATCTGGGCCATCAGCTCGATCAGCTTTTTCAGATCGGTATGGTGGAAATTCATCAACTCGAACTTCAGATCGACTCCCTCGGCCTGGTTTCGCAGGGCCGCCTGCCTGCCGGCGAGTCGCTGGAGTTCGCGGGGTCCGGGGGAGCGGGGCACGGGACCTTCCAGGCCTTCGCCCCCCTGGCCGCTTTCCTTCCCGCCGCCGCTGGCCCCGCCGGTAGGATCCTTGCTGTGGTCCTTGATTTGGCCGGCCACGTACGGATCGGGCGTCAGCCGGCTGGGCGTCTTGCGTCCGCCCTTGCCGACCGCCTCGTCGCCGACGAACTCGCCGCTGGATTTGGCGCTGCGTCCTTCGCCGCTGCGTCCGCCGATCTCGCTGGTATTGGGCAGGCGGTTGCCGGTGGCGCCCTTGGCGCTCATGTTGGAAATCGGCCCGTCCAGGGCGTCCCAACCGGCCCCCTTGTCAATCGAGTCGGCCGCGCTGCTGGAGATATCCTCCATCTCGTCGAAGAGGTCTTCTTCCTCCTCCATCAGCTCGCCGACGAGGTCTTCCAGTTGGCCGGGCAATTCGGCCATGGGGGCCTCCTTGTCCAGGTCTGTAAGCGACTCCTCCTGGCTCCAGCGCTGGCGGTCGGGGGTGTCGGGGAGCCACTTCTCCAGGTTGGCGGTGATCTCTTCGGCCATCTCCGCCGCTAACTGCTCCAGGGGCACCGCAACGTCGGCCGTCTTCTTCAACAGCGCGTCTTCGGCCATCTTGATCTCGGTCTGGATCTCCACGAGTTCCTGGAGCATCGAGGGGTTGGCGAAGTCCTGCTCGGGCAGCTTGCTCAGATCGGTGCTGAGCTCGGTGATGAACCTCGACCAGTCGTCTTCGGCCGCGGCCAGCGCCTCGAGCAACTGTTCCTTTTCCTCGGTAAAATCCTCGACCGGGGCCTTGGCCAGGTCCTCGGCGGCCTCGACCACTTTCTTCTGCTGCTTAAGCGCCTCATCGAGCTTGTTGCGCAGGTCCTGGAGCTTCTGCTGAACGTCGTCGGGCAGGTCGCCGGCGGGGCGGTGCTGCATCTCGGCGAGCAGTTCACTTTGCGCGTGGCGGACCACGTCGAGCAGTTTCCGCAGCACGTCGATGATCCGGTCCTGCACGGCCAGCAGCTCCGGGACCGGCCGGTCGAGCTGCTCGGCCGTCTTGAGCTTGACCAGCTCGTCGCACTGCCGGACCGCCCGGAGCATCTCGCCCAGCGCCAGGTGGTTCAGCACCCGCTTGACTGCCAATCGTTCCTGGCGGTCGGTCTGGCCGATCGACTCGACCAGGCCGATCGACTCCTTCTGGATTTCGATCTGCGAGGTGCGGACGCCGCCGGCCGTATCCGCGCGTTGGGCCAATGGTTCCTTGCCGAGGATCAGGGCCGCGTCGACCCGGGCGCGGATTTGTTTTTCGAGGATCTTCCAGATGGCCCGGCGGAGCCGGTCGAGCTGTTCCAAGGTCGCGGCGGACTGGCTCTGCTGGGGGACGATGCGGATGGTGTGCCACCCGCTGGCCGTTTCCTGGGGACCCAGATTGCGTCCCAGCTCGGAGAAGTTCCGCTGGTCCCGGGCCACGGCGCGGACCAGGAGGGTCTGGCCGGGCTTGATCCGCCCGGGACCGAGCTCCAGGCGGTGCTGGCGGAGCACGGCGGTGCCGCCGTCGAGTGTCGTCCACTGCCGGACGCGCTCGGGCGGCGTCTGCCCGGCCGGCTCCCGCTCGGCTGCTTCGGAGGGGTTGGTGTCCGGCGCGGCCTGCTGTGTTTTTAGCTCCAGCCAGAGGCGGCCCAGGCCGTGATCGTCGCCGGCACGGATGATCACCGGGACGTCGGTCCCCGGGGCGGAAGTGCTCTCCGGCGGCGGCTTGAGAAGCTGCACGGTGGGTGGCCCGTCGGGCAGGACGTGGATGCGGTTGACCCGGGGATTGGGATCGCTGTGGCCCGCCTCGTTGAACATCTCGACCGTGAACGTGGCATCCTTCAACAGGTGAATCTTGGCGACCAACAGCTCGCCGTCGTGCTCGATGCGCCCGGGGATGGGAACCTGCCCTCCTTGCAGCTCGATGTAGCCCTTGGCCAGCGGGACCGAGGGGCGGATTCGCAGTTCGGCCAGGGTGAATTGCGGGGCTTCCAGGTCGGCATGCCTCTGGACGAAGGTCTTCCTCGGGCGGTTCATGTAGGGCGGATAGTCAAGAGTGATTTCCACCTCATCGACGGTCGGTTTCCTGCACACGCCGACGGTGTACATGCGGGTTTGCGAATCGCCGATTTCTATTCGGTAGGTAAGTGGCCTGATGACCGACGGCAGGGTGCACTTGAAGCGTGGCGGCTTTTTCTCGACCGTCATCGGCAGGCTGGTTTCCTTCTGGCCCTTGCGGGTGACGAACAGGGTGGCCTCGGGGAGCTCCCCCCGGAGTCCTTTGATCTCCGCGGCGACCTCCAGGCTGGCCCCCAGCATCACGTCCGTGTCGCCGGGGGTGACCTCGATCTCGACCGAACCGACCGAGGGCAGGAGGCTCCAGGGGGTCATCAGCCGGCTGGTCGCCGAGCCAAACGTGGGGATCAACCAGTGGCAGAGCACGGCCACGGCGGCCAGCAGGAGCAGGGCAGCCAGCGACTCGGCCAGGTCGCGCGGCGTCTGCATGCAGCAGAGGAAGCGTCGCCAGCGGGACTCCCGGGCGGCGGCGGCTTCAAAGCGCAGAGATCCGATCTCCGCCGCCGCCCGGTTGACCGCCGCGGCGCAAAACACGGGATCTCCGCTGCGGGCCTCGGAGGAAAGCTGCACCAGATTGATCAGGCTGCTGCCGAGTTCGGGGTACTCCGACTCGACGCGTCGGGCCGTTGCTTCCAGGCTTCGCTGGCTTTGCAGCAGGCGGCGGCTGATGGCCACCAGCAAGGCGATGGTCAGGGCCAGCCAGGTCAGAAACAGGACCCAAAGCGCGATTTGGGAGAATCTCAACAGCGCGTCGCCGAGCAGGAACACCAACAGCGCCGCCAGCGACAGGCACGCCGCCAGCGCGGTAGTGGTCAGCAGCGTGAAGAGCCACCACTTCTGGCGGGCGGCGTCAAGTCGCTGGATGACTGTTTCGGCTGCGGGAAACATCTGAGTTCACATACACTCGTTATGTGGGATTCACAAAGCCGCGACCGGCGGTCGCGCGAGAGGACGGCGAGCATCGATAAGTTATTCCTCCGTGCGCGACCAACGGTCGCGGCTTTATCAACGGCGGCCAGGGGCAACCCCCGTGCTTAATGCGTGATCGCGTAGACGATCACGTTGGTTCCGATCTGGAGGGCCGCTTCGTCTTTCAGGCCGTAGCTGTAGGCGTGGGGAAATTGCTCCCAGCCGTTGCCCAGGTCGAAGCGGCTGTAGACCACCGCCAGGCGGCCGTCCACGGTCAGCCCTTCCAGCTCCGGCGCGCTGAGCGGCCCGAAATCCTCGCGCACCCGCGGCGTGTACTCTACCCGGGCGACGTCGTAGTGGCAGTGATACAGGGGGTGATCGGGCGGGAGCCGCTGGAGCTTTTGTCCGGGAAAGACCTTGGCGATTTCGCGGCGGAAGGCCAAATCGAAGGCCATCCGCCCGCAGCAGGCGTCGGCCAAGAGGATTCCGCCGGCCTTTAGGTATCGCTGCAGCCGGCCTACCTCTTCCTGGTTCCAGTGGAATTCGCGGTGGCCGGTGATGTACAACAACGGACAGGTCGCCGCCTGGGGGTCGGTCAGACGGACGTTTTCCCGCTTGAACTTGACTTCCAGGGTGGAGTTGTCGCGGGCAAACTTCAAGAGGTTGTGCACCGCCGACGGATCGGGGTCCCAATCGCCTTGGTGGATCAACTGGGCGAAGACGAAATCGTCGCGGCTGGGGGCGGTGGCCTCGTAATAGACCTTCGTCGAGCTGAGGAATCGGCCGAGCTGGAAGGTGCCCAGGATATACGTCACCAGGTTGGCCCCCAGTTGCCGGGCCTGGGCGATCACCACCCGGGTGCCGCGCGGGTGCTCGTGCCCGTCCCAGCCGCAGGTCAAGTCGCGCGGCGAGAAGATCACCCCGCTGCGGCAGCCGAAGTCGATCGATTCCAGGCAAGGCTCTTCGGTGTAGGTGGAGCCGTCGGCCTTCTTGTACGTGAGGTCACCGAGCTTGTAGTACGAGGAGAAGACCGGCTCCTCGGGGAGCATCTTCCGCAGCGGCCGGCCGGGGAAGATCAACTCCATCTCCCTGCGGAACGATTCGGCAAAGTCGTTCCAGCCGCAGCAGGCGTCGCCGAGGATCGTGCCACCGTCGCTGACGTACCGGGCGAGCCTCGGGCGGACCTCGTCGGGGATTACGAACTCATTGTGGCCGGCCAGCAGAATCGCCGGCAGCTCTCGCGGATCGTACGAGAAGTGGCCAAAGTCCGACTCGATCGACCGGTAGTTGATCCCCAACTGCTGGCTGGTCCACTGCAACAGGGTGCTCACGTCGGCCGGGTCGGTCATCCAGTCGCGGTATTGCACCCGCTTGCCCTGGCGAGTGATCCAGCGGATGGGCCCCATCGACATCTTTCCGATCAGTGCGGGCGGGCTGGGGGGTTTCTTCTTTTCGGTGCGCCGCAGCGGGGTGACGGGCAAGGGCAAAGGAGGGAACGACTCGCCGCCGGTGCGATGTTGCGGCTTGGCCTTCGGGGGGGGGCCGCAGTCGATCGGCCCCGAGTTCTCTTGGCCCCACACCGCCGGCGAGAGGCCCAGACTTCCGGCCGCGCTTCCGGCTGCCGCCGTACGCCCGATCCTCTCCAAGAACCTCCGCCTCGACACTTTGCCGGTTCGCAGCTTATCTGTCGGCTTCATGGCTGCTCCTTTTCTTCTTCTTCTCTGTTCTACTGCGGTAGGCGTCTGTGCCGGCAAGCGTACGCCGTTGGGGGCCATGGTGGTTGCCAACGGTCGCCAGCGCCGCTGCCTCGCGGGCCTACACCTTTATTCTGGGGAGAAAGGAGGCCTGAAGTCAAGGGAAACACCCGCCTTCGGTCTATCGCCTACCCAGCCCGTCTGGGGGGGTATGCCCAGAACGGTCAATCTGTGGCGTCAGCCGAACACCCCCTGGTGAAATCGGACCAATTCCCGGTGCTTATTCCGCCGCTTGCCTGATCTCGCAAAATGTCCCGGAGAACAGCCGGTCCACAGAGGCGTCGCGTGTTACGCCCAATTGCACCTGACAGGAGGGTGCATCGAAACCGGGTTTCGATTAGAAAAGAGGTAGAGGTGGCTAAGACAGGTTATTCATCAAGTACCCGCTAAACAGCTTAACCTCGGCCGGTTTCTCCGAAGGAGAGTTCCCGATGTCCCGGACCACCCGCTACTTGTTGCCGCCGGTCCTCGGTGGACTGCTCATGGTTTGCGTGCTGCTGTCGGCGGCCGAGCAATCGGCCAGCGGCGCCGATCCGCCGGTGATCGACCCCTTCGGCCGGAAGCCGTCGGTCCGGGAGGACGCCGTGCCGGGCTACGTGGAGACGTCGGACGGGGCCGTGCATCCCGGTCAGATCTACCTTACCCGCGACAAGCGGTTGAAGATCTACGACGAGAAGCTCCAGCGTCAGCGGGAGATTCCCTTGCGGGCGGTCCGGGAGATCGAGTGCAGGGTGAAGAAGGAGTGGATGGAGAAGGAGTGGAAGTTCAAGGAGGCGGCCAAGGCCGAGAAGATGTATACCGGCCGCACCTATCCCGCACGCGAGTACCTGTATGCGATCACGCTTCGCGACAAGCGCACGATCACCGGGCCGCTGTCGGCGATCGTCTACGTTCAGCCGTCCGCTGCGGCTGCGGGCGAGCCGGGCGCGTATCGTCCCCGTGCCGAGCCCGAGCGATACCTGCTGCACAAGCGCAGCAAGGGGAAGATCGGAGACGACCTGAAATCGCTGGTCTACGTGAAGCGGATCAAGCTGGGCTACGAGGCCCTGGCCGAGGGCAAAAAGAAGGCGGCCGAACAGCGCGCCAAGAAGGGCAAGTCGAGAATCCGAAGGGGCGGCAAAGTCCAGTCCCGGCGGCCACGCCGGGGCGGTGCGCCGCGTGGACGTGGCGGCTAAACGCTTGGAAGCAGTCTCAAGACCCGAAGGCATTCACCCCACCCGTGTTCAACGTTTCCCTGGAACAAGGCTTCAGCGTGACCACGATGCTGGCGGTCGCCGCGGCGGCGATTCTGCTGGCGGCGACGTTCTATTGGCGAACGTTCGGCATGCTCAAGGCCCGCCAATGGCTAATCCTGCTCGTGCTGCGGGTCTCGGCGATCCTACTGATCGTATTGCTGCTGTTCCGCCCGGTGCTCAGTTACCACAAGGACGTCGAAAAGCGGCCGGCGGTGATCTTCCTGCTGGATAGCTCCTCCTCGATGAGCATTTCGGACGACGCCACGGGCGTGACGCGGTTCAACCAGGCCCGGCGCCGGATCGAGACCTGGTGGGAGGAGCTGGGCGATAGTTTTGGGTTGCACGTGATCGAGTTTTCCGAGCGTGCCCGGCCGCTGGACGACGTGGAGCAGCTCTCCGGTCTGACACCCGATGGCAAGGCCACGTCGCTTTCCCGGGCCCTGGTATCGGCGGCCAGGAAGCTTCCCCGCCGCGACGTGGAGGCGGTGGTGATGCTCTCGG
>CAZUAM010000278.1:0-9073 GCA_964618095.1 uncultured Planctomycetaceae bacterium
CGGGCGGGCTTGCCCGCCGTGGAATGCATTGAAAACTGCCGGTGATTTCACGGCGGGCAAGCCCGCCCGCTAAACAGGACGGTCGCGAAACCCTGCGCTGTAGTATTAGTCTGCCCTCTCCAGGACAATCGTCGAGTTATGCCCGCCGAACCCGAATGAATTCGAGAGCGCCACGCTCAGGTCCTTCGCCTCCCGGGCTTCGTTGGGAACATAGTCCAGATCACATGCCGGGTCGTGCGTCTCGTAGTTGATCGTGGGGGTCAGCACGCCGCGATAGAGGCACAGCGCCGTCGCCGCACAGTCGATCGCGCCGGCCCCGCCCACGGTGTGACCCACCATGGATTTTTGAGAGCTTACGGCCAGCCTGCGGGCATGGTCGCCGAATGCCATCTTGATGGCTGCGGTCTCGTCCGCGTCGTTCTGCACGGTCGAAGTGCCGTGCGCGCTGACGTATCCCACCCGCTCCGGCCTCACGCCCGCGTCTTCCATGGCCAGGGTCATCGACCTGGCCATTTCTTCTCCCGAACGCTCCGGCGCCACGATATTGTAGGCCTCCGAGCAGAGGGCAACGCCCGAGATCAACGCGTAGATCCTCGCACCGCGCTTTCTCGCCGCCGACTCCTCCTCGAGCATCAACGCCGCGCCGCCGTCGGCCAGCACGAAGCCGTCGCGGTTCAGATCGAAGGGCCGGCTGGCTTTCTCCGGGACGTCGTTCCGCTGCGAAATGGCGGACAACTCGTTGAACCCTTTGAGGCTCTGCACCGACAGCATCGCGTCTACGCCCGTCGCCAGGGCCGCATCGCCGCGGCCGGAGGCAAAGTACTCGTAGGCCGCCGCGATAGCGTACGCCCCCGACGAACATGCCGCGGCCACGTTGTACGAACGGCCCTTGAACCCGTACTTGATCGAAACCCATCCGCTCAGCGCGTTGGCCATCCGCTGGATGACCGCGAACTTGCCGGGATTGCGGGAGGGACTCGCCACGTCTCCCTCTTCCCGGCAGCCGGTCTGGCCGGAGCCTGTAAGCACGGCACACCGATACGGATCGTTTCCCTCCACGCTGAAGCCGCTGTCGCTGATCGCCTCTTTGGCGCAGAGGAATCCCAGGCGGGTGGTGAGCTGGGTCTGCTTGAACATCCGCTTGGAGAACTCGGCCCTCTCCATCCGGTAATAGACCTCCGGAAGCTGCCCGCCGATCTGGGTGATGCAGTCCGAGGCGTCGAACTGGGTGATGCGGGTAATCCCCGTGCGGCCGCGGACCATCTGCTCCCAGCATTCCGCGGCACTGCACCCCAGGCAGTGGATCATGCCGATGCCCGTGATCGCCACCCTGTTTCCCGCTTCGAGCATGACCTGCTCTTCCCCCTCGAAGTCTGTTGCCGGAACCGCCCGACAAGGATACGTTGGCCGGACTACGTGTCCGGTTCACTCGCGGGAGCGTCCTCGCTCAGCAGCGAGTCGCCGCGCTCGATGATGTCGCAAACGGCCTTGGCGACTTCCTCGACGGTGTAGATGGGATGCCGCTGAAAGTACTGGCCGATCACCCGGATCTCGACCTGCACGTCGTATTTCTTCTTGAACTCCTCGACCAACTCCAGATAGATCATCGAATCCCCGCGGAGATCGTCGATGATCTTGCTGTCGGGTCGAATTCCTTCCAGGGGCACGTCGAGCTCTTCGGAGAGGAACTGGCGAATGTGCTCGTAGATCTGCTTCTTCTCTTCTTCAGCGAGCTTCTCTGTCATCTTTAGGGCTCCTTATCATCTTCGCTCATGAGGCACAGAGCAACGACGTATCCTTCGTGTATCAGGTGCCGTGCCCGAAACACGGGGCCGTCCTTGATCCTCAGATTGTGCCGGCCTTCCGCCGTCTCCTCACAGATCACGTCCGCCAGTCCGATTCCCATCCCCACGCCCACGGCCTTCGAGCAGGCTTCCTTCAGAGACCAGAGCACCGCCAGCCGCACTTCCGGCGGAGTTGTTTCCAGCAGCGCGTCGCGGTCACTGACGAAGCTGCTTGCCAGCTTCACCAGGCGCGGAGACACCCTCTCAATATCAACGCCAACCCTGGTCTTGACCATGCCCGACGCGCAGGCGCAGGCAAAACGCGCCTTATGCGAGAGCGAGCAGTCATACACCGCGGTCAACGGCAAGCCGGGCCGGAAAGAGAGCCGCGGTCGGCCCCGCGCATCTTTGATGATCTCGCATTGGATCGGATCTCTGACGCAGCCACGTCTGAGGAGCATCGCCTTCAGGCAGACTCTCGCCCCGAGCCATTCCCGGCGCCGCCACGGATGCCCCAGCCGCTGGTATTCCCCTCGCTCCCTGGGTGTCAGAAAACGAGCCGCGGCCGATTCCGTATCCCTCAGCCGTGCCAGGTCCACCAGGGAGACCTCCACCTCCTGATCGTCCAACGGGAGTCGCAGAGGCTCTATCTCTTTCGCAACCATGGGGCCAGCTTGGCGTAACTCTCCATACCCTGGCGGATGTTCTCTTCCTCTCCCGGCGGGCCGCTGCACGCCGCCAGACGAATGGCTTCCCGCACGGCCTGCTGGTCCGTCCCCAGCAAAGCCTTGACAAACGACGCCACGTGATCCGCGAAGTCGCTGCGGGGAAACACGCGGTTGACCACGTTCAGGCGCAACGCCTCCTCGGCCGTGATCAGATCGCCCAGAGCCACCAGCTCCAACGCCTTGGCCCGGCCGATCAGCCTGGCCAGACGGTGGAATCCGCCCAGGCCCGGCAACTGATTGATCCAGATTTCGGGCAGACCCAGACGCGCCTTCTCGGCACACAACCGGAAGTGGCACGCCAGTGCCAACTCGAACCCCGCGCCCAAACACGCCCCGTTCACCGCCGCAAGCGTCGGTTTGGGCGATCTGGCGATGCGGCTGAAGACGGCGTTCGACCGAATCAGCTCTCGGCGCAGTCGAGCGGGATCCCGGCAAGACCTCGCGGCCTCCATATCGAAGCCCTTGGAAAACACCCTTCTGAAGCCCGTGACCACCAGCACGTCGAAGTCATCCGACTCGACCCTGTCCATCGCCTCATCCAGCCCCGCCACCATCCCCGGCGTCAACCGGTTGTCAGGGGGATTGACCAGGGTGACCTCAAGGGTTCGGTCCTTTTCAACGATTTCTATGGCCTGACTTCGGCCGCCGTCCATCTGTTCTCTCCCCCACCACGTTTCGCCGCCCGTCAGTGCAGCGCCACCATGGCGCTGTCTAGCGGGCTTACCTTGCCCCCCGTGCAATGCATGGAAAACTCCCGGTGATTCCACGGCGGGCCCGTCCGCAACTCCGCTCAGCACGGCTGCTCCGGGCCGGGCTTTCGGGCGCGGGGATGAGGCCCGGCACCGCAGATCAAGATCCCCATCCCGCTATCCACCTCCAGGGTCGATCCCGTAACCATCTTGGAAACCTCGGCCGCGTAGAAGACGGCGGCGTTGCCCACGTCTCGCGCCGTCACGCCGCGCAGCAGCGGAGATCGCGTTTCCACTTTCTGCGAGGACTCCTCGAACCGCTCGACGACCAGGGAGGAGGCCGTGGGAATCGGGCCCGGCGACAGCGCGTTGACGCGGATCCCGTCCGGACCGAGATCGTAGGCAAGATAGCGCATGGCGGATTCCAGTGCCGCCTTGGCAACCCCCATGATATTGTAGCTGGGTGCCACTTTCGTACCTCCCAGGAACGATAGGGTGAGGATCGACCCCCCTCCCGCCGCCTTCATCAGCGGTCGTGCGGCCCGTGCCATCGCCACCAGCGAGTAGGCACTGGTCTCCAGCGCCAGGCGCCAGCCTTCCCTGGTGACCGTCAGGAACTCCCCCCCCATGTCTTCCAGCCTGGCGTAGGCAATCGAATGCACCAGCACGTCCAGCTTTCCGTTGAACGCGCTTCCCACCTCCTCAAAGGCCCGCGTGATATCTTCGTCCTTGGAGACGTCACAGGAGAAGACCAGGTCCGAATCGAGCCCGGCTGCAAGCTTGGCCACCCGCCTGCGAGCGGATTCGAGACACGTCAACGCCACCTGCGCTCCGTGTTCGTGCAGCGCCTGGGCAATGCCCCAGGCAATGCTCCGTCGATTCGCCACACCCGATACCAACGCCCTTTTTCCTTCCAAGAGTCTCATGCACACCCCTCGATCCACGGGCCGCGGAAATCTGAGGCTTCACTGCGTTCAGCTACCAGCCACCCTCCAATTCGCGCCTTCCGCAACACGAACGAATCAGCCAGAGTCCGGTCGCTCTTCGCGCTGGACCATTTGACCGTGGTGAGATAGTATAAATGCTCCGGCCGTACGACCATCCGAGAAGGCCGGGATGATCCGCGCAAAGAAGAGAGAACCATGAAGAGGCTTGTGCTGATAAAGCCGGTAAACCCCCTGTATGGAGGGCGCATGCGTAGATCGCACGGGTGGGTGCCGCCGCTGGCGCTGGGCATTCTTGCGGCACTTACACCCAAGGACTGGAAGCTGAAGATCATCGACGAAAACTTTGCACCGTTCAAATACACAGACGCAGATCTGGTCGGCTTGACGGCGCTCACCAGCACCGCACCCAGGGCGTACGAAATCGCAAAGCTCTACAGGGAAAAAGGGATCCCCGCGGTGATCGGCGGTGTTCATGCCTCCATGCTACCCGATGAAGCCCGGCAATTCGTCGATTCCGTCGTCATTGGCGAGGCCGAGGGCGTCTGGCCCAACGTGATCGCCGACTTTGAGGCGGGCAATCTACAGAGCACGTACCGCGGGGGATTCCCGGAACTGAAAAACATGCCGATTCCCCGCTACGAGCTCTTTCCTCGCGGATGTTTCGGTGCCGTCCAGACCTCACGCGGCTGCCCGATGAACTGCGAATTCTGCTCCGTCACGGCCTTCAACGGCAATCGCTACCGGCACAGACCCGTCGAAGAAGTCCTCGACGAGCTGGAAACAATACCGAAGAAAGTCGTCTTCTTCCTGGACGACAACATCGTGGGACACGGCGAAAAGAATGAACAGCGCGCGCTCGCCCTGTTTGAAGGCATGATCAGGCGCGGCCTGAAAAAGTTCTGGTTCGGCCAGGCATCGATGAATCTCGCCGACAACGAAACCGTCCTGGAGTACGCCGCAAAAAGCGGATGTGTGATGCTCATGATCGGCGTGGAAGCCGAGCAAGCCGACGCCTTGAAGGAAATCAACAAGGTGGCAAATCTCCGCGCCCTCAAGAAATCCTACCAGGAAGCCTTTCGGCGAATCCACAAACACGGCATCGCGATCCACGGGTTCTTCATGTATGGGCTGGACGTGGACACCCCCGATTCGCTGCGAAGACGAACCGAATTCATCAACACTTGCGGCGTGGACGCCGCCAGGATCTCGATCGTCTGCCCGTTTCCGGGTACCCCATTGTACGAACGATTGCGGCAGGAAGGCAGACTCCGATACACCGATTTCCCGCGCGATTGGGTCCATTACCATTTCGCAGAAGTGGCCCAACAGCCGAAACTGATGCCACCCGATGTGCTGGAAAAACTGGTCTCCGAAGGCCACCGCCAGATCCACCGGGCCGGGGCCGTCTGGTCGAGATTCTTCCGGGCACTCCGCGCAACTCGGAGCCTCCCCTCAGCCGTCTGCGCCTTGAGGACCAGTCTGCGTTTCCGCCGGGTCGAACTGGGACTCGTCGACAACCTGCGGGAGGGCCAGCCTGAACCTGCCCCCTAGCCGCCACAGCATCACTCGGGGTCCACCCGGCGAGTGGTCCACTCCGGCCCAACGTGCGGGTGTCCCAAAGAGCAATTGCCAAACGTCGCGTTCTCAAATCAGGCGGCGCAGACTCCGTCCTCCTGGGTGGCAACCCGAAATCGGAAACTCAGATCCGGCACGTCCGTCGGTCATCCACGAATTTCGCCAATTCGTGCCTGCCTTATTCTTATAACACATGCTCACCCGCAGAAGAAGGGCCCGCATACACCTTATGATCCAAAGACTTTACACTCTAGCGGGGGCCGAAACCACGGAGGCTCGTTTCTTCCTCGGCCCCGATCATTCTTTGCGCCCTCAATGGCGCGGCCTTCCCAGTCCGTGCGAATCCCACCCCGCAACTGCGCGTTCCAGCCGCTAGCACTTGGAGCGGCGGAAGGCGGTAATGAGTTCTGTTGAAGCACTCCAGGAAAACAGCCGCCTTGGACGGTCCGGCGAGATCCTGAAATCCTGTTTGCAGTCTTGCGTTGTAACTTCCGCGAACCGTGCGCGCATGTTTGACGTAACCAATTGTGATGACACCGTCTAGCGGGCGGGCTTGCCCGCCGTTTGGTTGCGGCCGAAGACCGCGTTAAGAAAACGCCCCGTCATCGAGGCACCAGCGCGGCGCTTTGTCGCGACAGATCTTTCAGCAGGCTTGGGAATGAGAAGTCCGCCCGGAACCGGCGATCTATCTGCTTGGCCGTCAGACGAAGAGCGCTGCGTTTCTCTCTCTGCTTGGCAAGTGACCCCACGACTACCAGGCTTCTTCTGTGCGATACTTCAAAGACGTAGACCTGCGGAAACGCGCTGCGAATCGTCGCCACCGTCTCCTTGGTGTCGTCGTAAACGTGCACGTTGAAAACCACCACCCCGCCCGGCTTGAGCCTCTTCTGCACGCTCTTGAAAAACTGGACGGTTTTCAGACGCAGCGGCACGCCCGAGATGTCCGTCTTTCCCGACGGCTTGAGAAAGGCGTCCATGTAGATCACGTCGTAGCGCTCTTTGCTGGTCGTCAAGTACTTGGAGGCGTCGCGTACGAGTATCCTCACCTTGCCGCCGGAACTGACTCCGAAGTACACCTCTGCGATCTTCACCACGACCGGATCGATCTCCACGACGTCCACCCGCAGATCCGGATCGTGGTGCTTGAGAAAGTGGACCATCGATCCGCCGCCCAGACCCACGATCAACACCCGCTCCGGCTTGGGCCTGAAAAGATAGCTTGCGAACATGTAGCGGGTGTAAGGCAGAAGCAGACGGTGCGGCCTGCCAAGATCCAGTTCCGATTCCAGCGCCTCCAGCCCGTCGTCGTGAACGAATATCAAGGACCGAATGTTCCCCCGTTTCCTCACCACAATCTGGGAGAATTCCGACTTTAGCTCCAGCTCCGTCACCCCCAGGCCCAGCGAACCGAAAGTGCCTTGGGCTTCGGTCCTCCGACTGGGCCAAGCAGCCCATAGTCCAAGACCGAGTGCGAGAACAACCAGCAATCTCTTTCTAGACCGACCTTGGCTGCCCTCTTTTCCTAAATGCGTCATTTCAAGCTCCTCTCAGGCGCTGACGACTTGCCTCGGTTGGTGAAGTCGGCTGAGGTCTTCATCCATCCAAAACCCGCCGGATGGCCTCGGCAACGCTGTCCGCCGTGTCGAAGAACCTGTCCAACCGGGAACGGTTCAGCACGATCGACACAAACGGCGAACAGGCGGCAAGAACCACCCGGCTCGAGTTGGTGTTGGCGTTGGTGACCAGCAGCACCAACGCGCCAATCCCGGCGGAGTTGACCCGATCCGACTCGGACAGATCGAGTACCAGCTTGGTGCCGCTCTGTCCGACCAAGGGGTGAAGATACTCCCGGAACAGCTCGCTGGCCGAGCCGTCGATCGGCCCGCTCGTGCTGGCCAACACGTATCCACTTTCATGTGAAACTTGCAGTTCCATTGTCCTGCCGTGGCCTGGTCTTGGAGGAAGCGGACGCAACAGGAAGCAATCCGGGCATCTCTGCAAACCGGCCTCGAAGAGTCGCCCGGCTCAGACCACCCCTCTCGGAGCCAAACGGCTAAAGCGCGGTTGCCCGCCGCCACAAACGATGCAGTCCCACCGGAAAGTATACCAAGCCCCTCAACCGTATAGGACCCCCGGACTGCGACAAACTGGCCCTGGAATCCCCTCGGTTGGGTTCGATGCCAATTCAGATCCGGGAGAATTCCAGTTCGGAGGGACTCGAAACCGGGTGGACTTCGCTGCTTGTGTGGCTCCACAAGCCAGCAGCGGCGTGCTATGAAGAGCCTTCCAAAGAGCGATGAACTTACGGCTGGCCCAACTGGCGTCGGCGTGCTGCCGCAAGGGCAGGTCGGGCGTACACAATCCGGGGGGCTCTCGCCCGCCGCCGAGAATTCTCTCACTTTCTGAGCCCTTTTCGGGAGCGAAACCTCATCACCGACCCTCTATATAACTGAACTCACGGCGAATATCGGCGAGCAACGGGTGTGGAACTAACCGACGAACAACTCGCCCAAGCGTCCAAAACGGGGGACTCCCGGGCCTTCGGGATCCTCGTGGAGCGATTGCGCGCCCCGCTGATCGGATACGCCACCGGGTTGCTGGGCACGCGAGACGATGCCGAAGACCTGGCCCAGGAAACGTTCCTGGTCGCCTGGCAGAAGATCGGTGGCCTGAGGGTTGCGGCCCGGGTGAATGCCTGGATTTACCGGATCGCCCATAACCTGGCAGTCAAACGGCCCAAACAAATCCGCACCCGGCCCCTGAGGGAAGACCCGCCGCTGAGCGACGGCAGCAAGCCAGACCAACGCCTGCTGGCGCTGCTGGCGGCGGTTGCCCGGCTCAGTGAGCCGCATCGGCAGGTCATCTCCCGGAAACACTTCGCCGGCTACAGCGGAGAAAACATCGCCCAACAGTTGGGCATTCCGGTCGGGACCGTGCGGAGCCGACTTTCACGGGCGTACACGGAACTGCGGACGATGTTGGTCGAACAACAGAGCAATTAAGCGGCAGTGGTTCAGTTAACTCGGATCGAATGCGAACCGGCACGACGACGATATGAACCCATCTAACGACAATCATCTCGATCTCCAGCGCCAACTGGACGAAGCCGGACGGCTCTGCCAGCCCCGCCATCCCGGCTGGACCACGCTGCCGGAGCGGATGCCTCCGTGGGAGCCGGCCGAAGACGCGGTGACCGTCCCGAAGCCGCCCGAGAGTCCCTCGCCCCGAAGGCCGCGACCCTGGAAGATCCTGGCCGTCGCCGCCAGCCTGGTGGTGGCGGTCGTGCTGGGGTTCGCGCTCTGGCCCGGGCCGCAAGGGCAGGCGGAGACGCTCCCGATCGAGGTCCAGCG
>CAZUAM010000279.1:0-9037 GCA_964618095.1 uncultured Planctomycetaceae bacterium
GCATCGACCTCTGACCCATGTCCGCTAATCTCAAGCCCCGACTGACCGACGGCCAGGACGCGGAGATCGCCCAGTACCGGGCGGTGAGCGGGTTGGGCGTGGCCGGGCTGATCTTCGGGCTGCTGGGGCCGGTGGCCATGATCGCTCCGCTGTTGTGGATCGTGCCTCTCTGGGGAATCATCCTCTGCGGCCTGGCCCTCTGGCAGATCAGGCAGAACGCGCCGGCGCTGGCCGGCCGCAAGGCAGCCCTGCTGGGATTGACGTTCTCGCTGTTGTTCGGCGCGGCCGCCCCCACCAGTTGGCTGAGCTACCGCTGGGTGATTCGCCGCGAAGCCCGCCAGTTCGCCGGCCAGTGGTTCGAGTTCCTCAGCGATGACCAGCCGCAGAAGGCCTATCAGCTCACCTTGCACCCCAAGTCGCGCCAGCCGCTGGATGACAAGACGCTCAAGGGTTTCTACCGCCAAGGCTCCCGCGGACGAGAGGAATTGGACAACTACGTTTCCCTGCGGCTGATTCGTACGCTTAGGGCCCTGGGCGAGAAGGCCCAGGTTCGCTACTACCAGACCGACGACCAGGGACACGCCGGCGAAAGGGACATCGTCTACCAGATCTACGCCGTCACCTACGAGGACCGGCAGGCCGGCAATAAGAAGACCTTTTTCGTCAGCCTGAAAATGGAGCGCCTCAAACTCAACACCGGGCGGGCCGAGTGGCAACTCTCCGGCACCGAAGACGGCTTCAAGCCCGAGGGACTATAGAAGGCAAGCTGGGAGCGGCCCGTCTCGGGGTGGCAATCAATTGCCACCGCCGCGCTCATCCCATTCTCCACTCTCCACTCTCCACTCCTACCCCCACCCCTTGCCGTTTTTGCGCGTGCCGCAGACGGCCACTTCCATGCCCAGCGCTTCGGCCATGGCGGCCTTGGCCAGCAGGGCCTTGTCGGCGTCCTTGGCGCTTTGGGCGTAGGCCACCTGGATGTGGTTGGCCTTGTGCCGGGCCATCATCTGGTCGCGGGAGACGCCGTAGGTGACCGCGTGCATGATGGGCCACTGCGGTGTGGTGAGCTTCCAGCGGCGCTCGGTTTCTTCGCGGGGCAATTCGACCACGCCCGCCCGGCCGAGGTCCATTTTCAGCTTGCCGCCTTCGATGAACACCCGCGACCAGACGATCTCTCCGGGCTTGGAGATGCCCTTGAGCGTCCCGCCGCCTAGGCGGAAGTACATCGCCGGCTGCCGCTCGCTGGAGGCGGCTTTCCAGCCGTCTTTGAAATGGGCGGGCGGGGCGGACCCGCTGATCAAGAGGACCCACACGTAGTCGTCGACGGTGCCGGACCGGTCCCAGTCGCCCCAGCGGAGGTCGTGCAGGGTGTTTTCCACGGGCTGGCCCATCGCCTTGTGGACGCGGTAGGTCATCAGCCCGTCCAGCCCGGCGCATTCGTCCACCTCATTGAAGTGGATCACCGGCCGGCCTTCGTACAGCACCCGCCGGCCGTCGCGGCTGCGAACCGGCGGCCGGTCGGTGTTATTGAGCATCCCCTCGACCAAGTCGCTGGCCGGCAGCATGTCTTTGAGTCCCTGCTGGTACTGGATACCTACCAGATCGCAGCCGAAGTCGTCGGCGATCCGCACCGCGGCGACGTACATCTTGCACTGGGTCAGGATCTGGGCGTCGGTCAGATCCCTTTGCTCCTCCGGCCCGGTTACGAAGGTCATCCCCCGGTCTTCCATCCACTTGCGCGTTGCCCGGGCCTCCTCGTCACCGACCTGGCTGGTTTCCCAGCAAAGGGCCGACTGGCTGAGCCGCTCCTTGTAAACGCCGGTGGGATTGAGCAGCTCGTCCGGGATGATGGCGTTGTACATGCCCATGCACCCCTCGTCGAAGATGCCCATGATGGCCTTTTCGCGCTTGAGCTGTTCGGCCAGGGCGGTTCCCAATCTGCGTTCGGCGGCGGCCATCGGGACCTTGACTTTCCGAAGCGGAGTAACGTGCTTGGTGGGATGCTTAACCACACCCTTATCGAGCCACTTGCCGAGGTTCTTCAAGAACGCCTTGTCCGTAAAGTCCTCGCTCCAGAGGGTGGAGTATCTCTTGCCGGCCTTGGTCAGCGAGGCATTGAGGTTGAGCATGCCGACCAGCCCCGGCCAGGTCCCCGACCAGTTGGCCACCGTCAGAATCGGGCCGCGGTGGCTCAACAGCCCCGACAGCACGTGGTGGGAATACTGCCAAACGGCCTCGGCCACGATCAGCTTGGCCTGGGGATCGATCCCCGCAAACACGCGCATGCCCTCCTTCTGCGAGGCGATGAATCCGTGCTTTTCCTCGGGCTTATAAGGATGGGCCCGGACCAGCTCGTCGCCGGCATCGGCCACGGCCTTTCCCAGCGCCTCCTCCATCTCCTCCTGTGCCCTCCAACAGACCTGGTTGGCCGAGAGCCGCAGGTCGCCGCTAGCCACGAGCAGGACCTGTTTCTTTTTCACCTTGGGCGGCTTGTTCAGCTTGGGGATTTCGTACTTTGCCATTCGCTTGATCTCCTCAGGTTGTCGTACCCGGCGCAGGAAGATTGCCCCATCCGCAGCCCAACGGACCGGATCCGGTTCGAGTAACAACTCTATCATACACGGTCCGCAAGCGGCTGCATAGTAGCGAGAAAAGAATGTACATGTGTATAGTTTGTGTTGTTGTCTCGCTCCAAGAGCATTAGTTGAGGAAGTGTAATCGGTCCTAAGTGAGTAGGCCGCCGTGATTGGCCGCCGTGCTCGTGGAGGTAGTTCGACCGGCCGGCAAAGCCGGCCCTGCCAGCTTAGCTGCGGATGTCCGGGAATTCGAAGTTGTGGGAGGCGACTCTGTCGGCGACTGGGACCGGAGAGTCGCCGACAGAGTCGCCTCCCACAAAAGGCTTTTCACCGGTGGAATTCCCGGATGCCCTCGCTTAGCTGCGAGCTGGCCGCTTGGGTTTGGGGCGGGGTTGTCGAAGGGCGGGCGGCATTTGGGCCACGGTTTGGTCGTACAGCTTCTTGAGCCGCTTGACCACCTCGGGATGCTCCCCCGCCACGTTGTGCTGCTCCGCCGGGTCGGCCTCCAGGTCGAAGAGCATCATCGGCCGGGGCGGGTCGCCGGTGTGGACGCCGGGAAATTGATTGGGCTTGTACTGCTCGTAGGGAGCCAACAACGTCACGCCGTCCGGGGCCCGGGGGTCGATCCAGCCGTCGACGTTCTCCCGATACCTGGTCCGCCCGGGCGCAACCACGTGCAGCTTCCACTTGCCGCTGCGGACGCTCGCCAACCGGCCGCCCCGCATGGCGTACAACGCCTCGTGAGGGCTGGAAGCGTCGGAGGTCAACAGCGGCCGGATGTCCCGCCCGTCGATCACCCGATCGTCGGGAATCGCCACGCCGGCCAGTTTCAACACCGTGGGAAAGACGTCGATCGTGCCGGCCGCGGCCTGCGAGACGTGACCGGCGGGGATCTTTCCGGGCCAGCGGGCGATCAGGGGCACGCGGATCCCGCCCTCGAAGGTGTTCCCCTTCATGCCTCTCAGGCCGCCCGTGCTGCCGCCGAACCAAGGGCCGTTGTCGGAGGTGAAGATCACCAGCGTGTTGCGCTCCAAATCGAGGGCCTTCAACTTCGACAGGATCTGACCGACCGACCAGTCCAGCTCCGCAATCACGTCGGCGTAGAGTCCCGTCCCGGTCTGCTTATAGAAATCTTCGGAGGCGGCCAGGGGTTTGTGCGGCATGGCGTGGGGCAGATAGAGGAAAAACGGCCGGGCCTTGTTGTGCTCGATGAACTTCAACGCCCGCTGCGTGTACCGCTTGGTCAACGTGCACTGGACCACCGGGTACTCGACCACCTTCTCGCCGTCGATCAACTGCACCGGGCGCATGTCGTTCGAGTAGAGGATGCCCAAGTATTGATCAAAGCCGTGGCGGCGCGGGTAGAATTGGGGCCGGTGTCCCAGGTGCCATTTCCCCACACAGCAGGTGGCGTAGCCGGCCTGCTTGAGCGCCTCGCTCAGGAGGACTTCCGACTGGGCGATGCCCACGTCGTTCACCCCGGCGTCGGGACAGGGGTTGCGGACTACGCCGTGCCGGAACGGGTACCGGCCGGTAAGGATCGTGCCCCGCGAGGGGGCACAATACGGGACCGGCACGTAGAAGTTGGTCAGCCTCGCCCCTTCCTGGGCCATCCGATCCAGCACCGGGGTCTTGAACTTGGGATGGCCGTAGCAGCCCAGGTCGCCGTAGCCCAGGTCGTCCGCAAAGACGATCACCACGTTGGGCCGTTCCTCTGCGGCCTGGCAGGTCGATACCCCGCCGCACCAGCCGGCAGCCAGGAGCAGCAGTACGGGCGACTTTCGATAGAGCAGTGCGGTCATTACTTTCCTCCCCCTGAACGAACCTCTTTTTGTAGTGAATTGCCGATTTGCAGTAGCCGGCGGCTAACAGCCGCCGGGCTTCCCTGATCGTCCAGCCAACATATCCGAACCCAATTGGGGATGCAAGGCGAGCCGGCCCGCGCCCGCTGGGTGCCCGAAAGGTGGCCGCGTTTTCAGGGGCACCAGGCGAAGTAAGTAAGCTCTGTGACGCCGAGGCATTCCGTCCGGCGCGAATTCATTCCGGCTATTGCTGCTCGCCGATGCAGGTTACCCGACCATCGCTGGTGGAAAGGTAGAGCCGGCCGGCAGCGGCTGCCATGCCGTCCCAGACGGGCGGGGAGGGAAGCTTGTACTCGGCCGTCTTCGTGCCGTCGGTGGTCGAGACGGCCCATAGCACGCCGCGCGTTCGACCCTCATAGGCGGCCAGCGGGTCGGTCGGGTCCGTCGCACCTGGCATGCCGCCCAGCAGGAGCGACTTGCCCGCCCGCAGCATCGCCCGCGGCCGCATCGTCAGCTCCACTTCCCATTTGGGAGCCGGGAGGCTCTTGCCTTCGGTTCTCCTGAAGTCCGGCAGCGATGGCTGGTCGGCCTGAAACGGCTTGTTCTGCCGGGCAAAGAGCTGGTAGCTGCCCATCTTGGGCCGCCGAACGCCCCAGACTTCTCTGGCGTCGAATGCCAGCATCAGGCCGTGGGGCACCAAGAGGCTCGAGCCGAAGCGGGACGGGTTGTAGACGATCCACGAGTAGGCGACCGGAATGCGGCTGAAGTCGCCGGTGCCCAGCACCCAATGCGAGCGGTGGACCTCGGCGTCGTCCAGCAGGCTGGAGGTCGAGAAGAGATGCCGGCTTTGCTGCTGTTGTCTCGCGCAGTCTCGGTCGAACCTCAAGTGCCGCATGTAGATCGACTCTCCGTCGCCGACCAGGACGTCGGTCGTGGCTCCCCCCATGGAGAATGCGTCGCTTAGGTCGGGGTGCATGAAGGTCTTGTAGTCGGTGGCGTTCTGACCGATTTTCTTTATTCCGCTCTCGGCACCCTTCTCTGGCGAGGCAGCGTGGCCGGCAACCGGGTGCTCGTTGCTCAGTCGCGTCCGGCAGAGCACCTTCCCCGTCGTCGGGTCCAGCCCACAGAGCAAGATCCCGCCGTCCAGGTAGGACGATCTGCCGGCGGCCAGGTAGGCCACGCCGCGTTGGACCAGCACGCTCCCGTGGACCGGCCAGACCGATTCGACCTGATCGAGGGAAACGGTCTTGAGGTTTTCGGGCGCGGCGCGGAAGCGCCAGACCTGCTGGCCGTCGGAGAGCCGCAGGCAGTAGACCCACCCGTCCGCAGACCCGAAGAGCACCAGGCCCTGGTAGGCGGTAGGCGGCGAGTCCACGCGCCCGCCGGCGGTGAAGGCCCAGCGGAAGTCCCCGTCGCGGGCATCCAGCGCGACCATGCGGTGCTCGTCAATGGAGGAAACCAACACCTTCCCGTCGGCCACCACCGGCGCGCCGAGCCGGCCGCCGATGCTCGCGTGCCAGACTTCCTGAAGCCCGGCCGGCAACTCCATCGTGGTCGATCCGCTTCGCAGGGGATCGTGGCGGAGGGTGGGCCAGTCGTTGGGATTGAGGATTTCGGATTTGGGATTTGGGATTTGGGAGTAGGCAGGGCCACGCTCCAATCGCGGCACTTTTTCCGCTTTCCCCTTTCCGCTCTCCGCTTTTTTTTTCGGAGCCAATGCCCAGAATCCGTACAGCTTTGCTTCCATGAAGCAGCCGCAGGTGTGCGCGGGGGCGTAGATCAGCCCGTTGCAGGGCATGATCCCGTATTGGCACACCCCACGGACCCAGTTGTTGCGGGTGTGATTGCCCGAGACCAGATCCAGAAACTCGATTCCCCGCTTGCCGGTGAGGATGTATCGCTCGGTGGCCTTCTCGCGGTAGCATCGATGGTGGTGCCCCACGGTCCAAACGTCGCGGACGGCGGTGCTGGTCTTCTTGACCTCGCCCGAGTGGAGATCGCGTCCCGCGGAGAAGTCGGGCCCGAGCCAAACCAGCCCGGCGGCCACGAACACGTCTGCCGGCGAGCGAAAGCCGGCCTTGCAGGGGCACTGCCAGAGGGTCTCTCCGGTCTCTGCGGAGAGTGCCGACAGCCGCCCCCCACTGGCCCAGAGCACGACCCCGTCTCGCACGACCAGCGTGGCCAGCGACCAGCCGGGCGCACGCTGGGGCCGGGGCTTCTTTTTTCGAGCAGGCTTTCGCTTGGCAGCGGGCTTTCGCTCTGGTTCGGTCTGGGCGTCCGCGGCGGCTGCCTGGCGCCAGAGTTCCTTGCCCGAGCTAAGATCCAGACACACTGCGCGCTTGCTGACGGCGAGAAACACTCGCTTGCCCGCCGCGGCCAGTGTCAGGGGCACGAGACGGGCCGTTTCCGGCTCCGACCATTTCCAGAGCTGCTCCCCCGTCTCGGCGCGGATCGCCACGACGGATTTCCGATTGGGGAACTTGGCAGCCGGTGGCCGCTGCGGGCCGATCATTGCTTGTTCGGACACCGGCGAGCCGGTCACCACCAACAGGACGCCCTCGCGGAGTACGACCTCTTCCGCACCCTCGGTCTCCTGGTAGGTCCTGACGAGCTGGCCGCCGATCGCGTCCAGGGCCGTCACCGGCGCGCCCAGCCCGAGCGGGACGTACACCCGGCCACCTCCGGCCACCAGGGTCCTGGGAAGCTGCACCGGACCGGAGCGGAATTTTTGGCGATGCCAGGCCCAACTGCGGATCGGCCGCTTCCACAAGAGCACGCCGTTGAAGGCGTCGCGGGCCACCACGGACCACGTGCCGGGCACCTCCATGGAGGCGGCCGACGCCTCGTCGACGATGTAGAAGACTCGTCCCCCGGCCGAGACCACTGCACTGATGCTGGCCAGGGTGTGATGGTTGCGGGTCCAGAGCGGCTCGGCCTTCCACTGCATGTGCCGCGGCGGCCCCACCACGTCATCCTGGGCGACGGCGTTGTTGTCGGCGTCGTGGAGAAAATGGGTCCACTGGTCGATCTCCTCCGGCCAGGGCTTGACGGTCTTCGTCCACCGGCCGTCCTGCTTGACGTATGCCACGCCGCCCGGTGCCAACACCCGCAGGATCTCCTCGCCGGGCACCGACCCCGGCTGCTCGGCGACGACCAGGTTGACGAGGTTATCGACGTAAGGCAGCCGCCCGCCGCTGTGTCGATCAAACGAGACCTTTCCGTAGAGGCCCAGCGACCGTATATGATCGCGGGCCTTTTCGACGTTTGCGGCGCTGGCGTCGAGGCCGTGAACCAGGTAGCTCTCGCCGGCCCGCAGCGCGGCTGCCAGCTTCCCGTCGCCACAGCCCAGTTGGACGATCAGGCCCCCCTGGACGCCCGAGGCTTCGAGGATTTCCCGGGCCGAAGGCCGCTGGGCCGGTTCGGCGGCGGTTTCCGCGGCCCCGAGAACGCCTCCGCACACGGAGAGGACCACGGCCGAAAAGAACCTCCAGCTCCAAACCCCACCGCTACGCGTTTTCCTACCCATGGCTCAACTCCTCTGGCTGACCGGAGAAAAGGGCACGGCAAGTTTTCAGGCCGGGCCCTTGACGACCGGGATCAGCTCCAACACAGGGCACAGCTACTGCTTCTGCGGTGCCTTCTTCTGGCCGGCATTCTCGATTTTCTTCCACGACCTGACGTACTCGATACTGAAGATCGAAGGCAGGTTTTCCTTCTTGGGGAGGCCGAACCAGTTGGGCATCGTCTCGCTGTCGAAGTTCATCCGCAGGGGCTGATGCCAGTGCGTGTTCTTGAGCCTGTAGCGCACCACGCCGTCAATGTAGAACTTCAGCTCCTGCTTGTTCCACTCCAGTGCATAGACGTGGTAGCCGTCCGCCAGGCGAAAGGGCGCCGTCCAGGCCTTGGGTTTGGACCAGTGTTTCTTTCCCTCTTGGGGTGTCACGAAAACGTGCACGTTCATGTGCACGTTCTTTTCGTGTTTGGGGGAACCGCCGCCGATCTCGAACACGTCGATCTCGGTCCACCATTTTGCGTTCCCTTTTTCCGGATCTTGGGCGTAGAACCAGAAGGCGCTCGACGCCCGGGAGTCCATCGGCTTGCACCTGATTTCGAAATAGCCGTACAGCACCTTGGCTTTACTTTTGACGGCCGCCGTGGTGAAAGTGTGGTATCCCTTCGGAAGATCGGGCAGGTTCTCTGCGCGGGCGGTCAAGTGGAGCTTGCCGTTGTTGACGGTGACGTTCTTTGTGGAGAAGAATCCGGGTTGTCGGCCCTTCCAGGTCGGGTTGTGGTCGTACCACTTCTTGCCGTCCAACGTCTTGCCCTCAAATTCATCCGAGAGCTCGGCGATCGGCCGCCACTTGCCTTCTTTCGGTGGCCCCGCCCACAACGGGCCCGAGCCGGTCATCAGAAGTCCGATTGTCGCCGCAATCAAACCTTTCGTTCCCATCGTACTCCTGCCTTTCTCTTTCAGCCCGGATGGCGAGCGCCCCGGACTCCGTAGTTGCATATAATCCCCAACGAGAGTCGAAAGGCGCCGTGTATTGTGGTCTGAAGCCTGGTCACAACGGATCTCGCTGGCTTTCACCGTAGGTTCGATTTCCGCAAGTACCGCGAAGCGGTTTCACAACACAGCCCAGGGTCGCGCAGCGCACCCTGGGG
>CAZUAM010000280.1:0-9027 GCA_964618095.1 uncultured Planctomycetaceae bacterium
ACTCCCTGCCCGGGGATTCGCGGTAGTCAAACGATCCATCGACAGCTTGGTCCGTGCAGCGCATTACGGGCTTTTCGATGTACTTGTCGTACACTTCGACCTCAACGATTCGCTTCCTGCCGGCTGGAACGAAGTCTCGGAAAGCCCTCGCTGGAAAGAGATTCACAGGTCGGTTCAAGACGTGCTTCCAAAACTGACGCCGGTCAATCGCGATCAGCAACTAATCACAGTCTTCATGACGCCGTGCAAATCAACAGACGCTTGGCTGGCTTGGGCTCGCGATAACGAAGACGGGCAAAGCTGGGAAGCGAAAGATCGCCACCTCCTGAAGCGTCAGTTGTTCGGCGACCCGCCGCGAGGAATCACAAGAAAATCCGAACCGCTGTCGGAACAACTGATTGCACAAATGCACACCGGGGCGCCCTGGCCGAGAACACTCTCGCAATTCGTGAATGACCTCAGAGTAACAACTTCCCGTTGACTGGGAAAAAACACCTGCCTGCGGCACCCGGCCTGTGCGAAGCATGGCCACCGCAAATCCGGGGTGTTCTCCCCCACTGCCTGATCCGTTTGGATCACTTCGCTCTTGGCTTGCCGATCTCCCCCGGGCCAACGCCGCTGGGCGGACGCCAGGGGATCTTGGCACAGCGGGCGATGTGGGCGTCGAGGGCCATCTTGAGGCGGCGATAGGCGGCGGGATTCTCGCGGGCAACGTCCTTCTGCTCCTTGGGGTCGTCCTTGAGGTTGTAGAGGCGAAGCGGCTCGTCGGGGTCGTTTTGCAGGAGCTTCCAGTCGCCCTGGCGGACGGCGTAGTAGGGCGTGCCGTGGTAGCGGCGGCCGCCTTCGAGGCGGACCCAGAAGAGGAAGCGGTCTTCGGCCGGTTGGGGTTTGCCCAATAGCGTGGGCAGGATGCTGCGGCCGTCGATGGTTTTGTCGTAGTCGGTGCCGGTTGCCTGGCAGATGGTCGGCAGCAGGTCCATGGTCAAGGCGACGCGGTCGCTATGGGAGCCGGGCTTGATCCGGCCCGGCCACGCGGCGGACATGGGCACGCGGATGCCGCCCTCGAACATGTCCTGCTTGCCGCCGCCCAGTGGTCCGTTGGTTTGGGCATGTGGGAGCGAGCCGCCGTTGTCGCTGGTGAAGATCACCAGCGTGTTGTCGGCGTGGCCGCTGCGGTCGAGTGTCTTGAGGACCTTGCCGATGCCGTCGTCGAGGTGTTCGATCAACGCGCAATTCTTCGCCCGCTTCTCCGGCACGTCGGGGTGTTTCGCCCGGTAGCGGGCCAGCCAATCCTGGGGCGGCTGGATGGGGAAGTGCGGGGCGTTGTAGGCCAGGTAGATGAAGAACGGCTTCTTGTCCTCGTACTCTCGCAGCCACTTACAGGTCCAGTCGGTGAACAGGTCGGTGGCGTGGCCTTTCGGGTCGATCGTTTCGTGGTTCAGCCGCATGTAGTTCTGTCCGTGGCGGCGATGGTGGAAGTAGTCGTCCATCATGTCGCCCAGGAAGCCGTGGAAGAAGTCGAACCCGCGGAGGTTGGGCAGGTTCGGTTCGCCGAGGCCCAGGTGCCACTTGCCGACCATGGCGGTGCGGTAGCCGGCCTTCTTCAGCACGGCGGGCAGGAGGACGGCGTCTTCGCTGAGCCATCCCCAGGAGTTGCCGGCGTGGGTGCGAATCACGCCCGGCACGCCGACGGCGTCGGGGTATCGGCCGCTGAGCAGCGCTGCGCGGGTGGGCGAGCAGACCGGGCAGTTGGCGTAGAACTGGGAGAACCGCATCCCTCGGCGCGCGAGCCGGTCGAGGTGCGGCGTCTGGAGGTCGCCGGCCCCGTAGCTGCTCAAATCGCCGTAGCCCAGGTCGTCGACCAGGATCAGCAGGACGTTGGGCGGCGAGGCCTTCTCGGCGGCGATTGTCGTAAGGGGAAGCAGAGAGAGCAAAGCTGTCGCGGCGGGGATCAGGATTGATCGCATGTTGTTTCCTCCCTCGACAATCTTGGTGGCTGGCCGCCTACCGGGGCGGCCGCTCCATGGTAGAATAGGTATGAAGCGATGTCAAACGGCGGGTGCTTGGTTCCCAAGCTGGAGCTTGGGAACCAGGAAAAAGCGATGTCAAACGGTGGGTGCTTGCATTCGCGCGCCTGGTTTACGGGATGTTAAGCGTGCACTCCACGTGCGTGCAAGCACGCACCCTACGAATTCTGAATGGGAGTTTTCCGTCGATGGGCGAACCGACGCTCCCCTCCCCTGCCCTGCTTTTGCTGGCCGCCTTTAGCCGTTACGAGGCGGCACTGGCGTGGGCCCGGGATCGTGCCTGCCGGGCGTGGGGACCGGTGGCACTGGAAAGCCCCGCCTTCAACTTCAATCAGACCGACTACTACCAGCCGACGATGGGCAAGGGGCTGCGGAAGATCTTTTTCGCGTTCGCCGGGCCATTCGACCCGGGCAACCTGGCCGAGGTCAAACTGCAAACCAACGAGTGGGAGCAGGAATACGCGCGGCAGTCGGAGCACCCGGAGCCACGGCCGCTGAATCTCGACCCCGGTTACCTCACGTTGGGCAAACTGGTGCTGGCCTCGACCAAGGATTTCACCCACCGGATCTATCTGGCTCGGGGGATCTACGCCGAGGCGACGCTGTACTACAAGCACGGCCGCTGGGAGCCGCACGAGTGGACCTTCGCCGACTACCGCCGCCAGGCGTACCATGAGTTTTTCTCGCAGTGTCGCGAGCTGCTACAGCGAGGGCAAGCCACGGGTGGGCACCGGGAGGACACGGCGAGATGATCCGGCTGAACCTGTGGCTGATCTTCGGTGCGACGATTCCCAGTATGCTGGTCTGCTGGGCGGCTGCCTGGCTGGTTCGCCGCTGGGGCCCGCGCTGGGGGCTGGTCGATCGTCCCGGCGAGCGGAAGATCCACACTCAGGCGATGCCGACCGCTGGCGGATTGGCGATCTGGCTGGGGATTGTGCTGCCGTTTGCGGCGGGCCAACTGGCGTTGTGGATCCTGCTCTGCGAACGTGGCGGAGCGGTCGCCGAGTGGATCGGTCTGCCGGAGCTGATCGCGCGGCACCTGCCGGGCCTGATGTACCGGTCGGGTAGGCTCTGGATTCTGCTGGCCGGCGGGACCGTGCTGATGCTGCTGGGGCTGATCGACGACCGCTGGGGGCTGGACTGGCGGGTGCGACTGGTGGTGCAGACGCTGGTGGCCGTGGTGCTGGTGCGGCTGGGCTGGCGGATGAGCCTGTTTCTGGAGGCACGGCCCTCGGTCGATGTACCGGGCATGGTATGGATCGTGTTGCTGCTCGAACTGTTGATCGACGCGCTGAGTGTGCTGTGGATCGTGGGGCTGGTCAATTCGCTGAATATGCTGGACAACATGGACGGGCTGTCGGCGGGGGTGGCGGCGATCGCCGCGGCGATGCTGGCCGCCGTGATGCTGCTTGCGCCCGATCCGGCCACCAGCGAGCCGCAACTGTTCGTGGCCGGACTGCTGCTGGTGGTGGCGGGTTCGCTTTCGGGTTTCCTCTGGCACAACCGCCCGCCGGCGAGGCTCTTTATGGGCGACGCGGGGAGTTACCTGGTGGGTTATTTGCTGGCGATGGCCACGCTATCGGCCACGTTCGCCTTCCGGGACGTGCCGCGTCACGCCATTTTGGCCCCGCTGTGCGTGCTGGCGGTGCCGCTTTATGATACGGTGACGGTGGTGCTGATCCGGCTTCGCGGCGGGCGGAGTCCTTTTACGGGCGACAAGAGCCATTTTTCGCACCGGCTGGTGGAGTTGGGCATGACGCCCGGCCAGGCCGTGCTGACCATCTACCTGGCCACGGCCACCTGCGGGCTGGGTGCCCTGCTGTTGCACCAGGTCAGCGCGGCCGGGGCATGCGTGATCGTGCTATTGGTCGGCTGCATCCTGCTGCTGGTCGCGATCCTGGAAACGGCCGGCCGACGCAAGCGGCGCGGCAATCGAGAAGACGAGCCCGATGGGAAGGCGTAAAGGGAAGCGGAAATCGAGGGCCGCTCAGCCCGCAGCCACGGGTGCCCCCGGCGGTTCGTCTGCGGGTGGGGCTGTGCCCGACGATCGTCTGCGGCCGTGGTTGCTGGGGGGCACGTGCGCGCTGTTTGTGGCCCGGCCGCTGTTTCCCAGCGAGGGGGCCGCGCAGCAGGGCGACGGTCTGCCGGTGGTGATGCTCTGGATCGTGCTCAGCGTGTTGTGGCTATTGTGGGGAGTCGCGCGTCCGCAGTTTCGGCTGCGGTTCGGATGGACCGACGCGGCCGTGCTGCTGTTGATCGGCTGGCACACGATCGCGGCGGTTTGGGCGGCGACGCAGGTGAGCCCGCGGCCGGCGGTGAACATGCTCTGGGAGTGGATCGGGCTGGGGCTGGCGTTTTTCCTGGCTCGCCAACTGGTTGCCGGCGCTCGCGAGGCCCGGGCGGTGGTGGTGGTGATGATTGCCCTGGCGGTGGCATTGTCGGCGCATGGGTTGTATCAGTACGTCCACGAGTTGCCCGGCCAGCGCGCGGAATACGCCGGTGATCTCGATCGGGCGATGCGTGACGCCGGCGTCTGGTTCCCGCCGGGCGCACCGGAACGCCAGGCCTTCAAGGACCGCCTGGAGAGCAAAGAGCCGTACGCCACCTTCGCCCTGACCAACTCGCTGGCCGGCTACCTGGCGCCGTGGCTGGTGGTGTTGGCGGGCGTGGGGATTGGTGCCGGGCTAAGCCGCAAGCGGCTTTGGATTTGTGTGGGGGTGATCTGCGCGGGATTGGCGATTGGTGCGTGTTTGTTGTTGACCAAGAGCCGCAGCGGATACGTGGCAACCGGCTTGGGGCTGGCCATGGTGTGGCTGCTGTGCCGAGAGCGGAAGTGGCCGCCGGGTTGGAGGCTGCCCGCGGGCGTTGCCGCGCTGGGCGCGGTGCTGGTTGCTGCTGCGGTGGCCGTCGGCGGGCTCGACCGCCAAGTGCTTTCCGAGGCCTCTAGGTCGCTGGGCTATCGGGTCCAGTACTGGCAATCGACGCTGCGGATGATCGGCGACAGTCCGCTTGTCGGCTGCGGTCCGGGCAATTTCCAGAACGCCTATACCTTCTACAAGCTGCCCGAGGCCAGCGAGGAAGTGGCCGATCCGCACAACTTCCTGCTGGAGGTCTGGGCCACCGCCGGGACGCCCGCCATGTTGGCGCTGGTGGTTGCGGTGGGGTGCTTTTTCTGGGCTACACCAATTGGCAATTTCCAATTTTCAATTTTCAATTTGCAATCTGCCAAACACCCTCACCCTAGCCCTCTCCCAAAGGGAGAGGGGACTGTCGACTCGCCGGGGTTTGTCTTCGCCGGTGCAATACTCGGGTTCCTGTTGGCGTTGCCGTTGGGGCTGATCAGTGCGGCCCCGCCGGGCGTGACCGCGGTGTTGGTGGGGTTCCCCCTGGCGGCCGGGTCTGCGGCGTTGTTGGTCGGATGGGTCTACCAGGGGCGGTTGCCGGCGGTGTTGCCGGCGATCGGCGTGCTGGTGCTGCTGGTCAATCTGCTGGCCGCCGGGGGGATCGGGTTCCCGGGTGTGGCGGGCTCGCTCTGGCTGCTGATGGCAGTGGGGCTGAATACGGCCCGGCCCGATCAGCCGCGGCGGAGGCTGCCTCGGATCTCGGCCGTGGCAGTGCTGGTGGTGGCCGTGGCGTTGGCGTTTGCCTGCCACTTGAGTGGTTACAGACCGGTGCTCAACTGTCGTAGCAAGCTAGAGGCGGCGCGGGAGGAGTGCCAGCGGGGGAATCTGGCCGCCGCCGAGGAGCACCTACTGGTTGCGGCGAAGGCCGATCCGCTGGCGGACGAGCCGTGGCAGCAATTGGCTTCGGTCGCATTGAGGCGCTGCCAGGAAGAGAAAACCCCCGAGGCAATCCGGCGGTTCGAGGCGTACCTCGAGCGGTACAACGAGGTGCTGGCCGAGCTGGCGCCCAATTCCAGCCGGGCCTGGCTGGCAGCCGGCGAGTTGCATCGGGAGGCCCATTCGATCACCGGCCGTCAAGGCGACATCGAGAGGGCCGTCGAGGCGTACTCCCGAGCGGTGGAGTTGTACCCCAACAGCGGGCTGTGCCGGGCGAAGCTGGCGTTGGCCCACAAGGCCGCCGGCCAGTTGGAGGCCTTCCGGCGGGAGGCCGCCCGGGCATTGTGGCTGGACGAGCAGACCCCCCATGCCGACAAGAAACTGCCGGCCGGACTCCGCCTGGAATTATTGGCCGAGGAGGGGCCTACCTGGCTCGGTGGGAGGGTCATGGAGGGCTGCTCCGCTAGGGTACGGGAGCCTTGCTCTTGGCCTTGTATTGACTCCCGGCGGCGAGGTGGCGGATACTGAATATCAGTTCCCCAAGGGACGCAGCCCGTGGGCGTTCGGGGCCAATCGAAGATCCGGCCTGCTGCTCGTTATCATGAAGACGTTCTTGGCAGTCGTCTTGGCAACGGTGGTCGGCGTGGCAACCGGCGTAGGAATTGCCGCGTTGCGGATCACCGTTGCGCCCTGGGACGGTGATCCGGAGGGCGTGCGTCGGGGGACGCCGGGGGTGGCCCGGCGCGGTGGGCCGACGCCGAAGGTCGTCGTCGACCGGGAAGAATACGAATTCGGCACAATGGATATTGAGGCCGAGGGGAGGCACGATTTCACCTTCACCAACCGCGGCGAGGCCATGCTGGAGTTGACGACCGGCCAGACCTCCTGCGGGTGCACGGTCAGTGAAATCGAGGATGGCAGCATCGCCCCGGGCGAGTCGGGCAGGGTCACCGTGAAGTGGACGGCCGACAGGGGAGAGGGCCCTTACCGCCAGACGGCCACGATCGAAACCACGGATCCGGCGCGGCCGCGGGTGACGTTGACCGTTTCGGGCCGGATCACCAGGGAGGTGCGTCCGGTGCCGCCGGAATTGGTCTTCGGCCACGTCTCGGCCGGCCGGCCGGTTACCGGCCAGGTGCGGCTGCTGTGCTACCTGGAGGAGCCGCTGGAAGTGCTGGCTTGTGAGCTAGCCGATCGGGAGACCGACGAGCACTTCGAGGTCACGTTCGAGCCGCTTCCTGCCGATCAACTGGAAGAGGCACACGAGGGGGAAGAGGAGCGGGGCAAGGGGGGTGAGCCAGGGGAAGAGGTGAAACTGGATGAGGCAGAAAGCCCCAAGAGCGGTTACTTGCTGGAGGTCACCGTCAAACCGGGGTTGCCTCTGGGGGGCTTTAGTCAGACAATCCTCGTACAAACCAACGTGAAGTCGGTTCCCACGGTCAAGATCCCCGTGGAGGGGACGGTCGTGGGCGAGATCTCGATCGTCGGCCGAGGATGGGATGAGGAGAACAGCGTGCTGACGCTGGATGCGGTCAGCAGCCGACAGGGGGCCGAGCGGCGACTGCTGCTGGTCACACGCGGGCCCCACTGCAAGGAGGTGGAATTCAAGGTCGTCCGGACCAATCCCGATCTGCTGCGTGTGGACCAGCAGAGGCTGAAGGAAACCACCACGATCGGCGGCGGCGCGGTCAGCCAGACTCCGTTGATTATCCGGATTCCCAAGGGGAGCCGCCGGGCGAATTACCTCGGATCGAAACTCGGAGAGATCCTGATCGAGACCAATCACCCCGAGATCCCGGAGTTGCGGATCCGTGTCCGTTTCGCGGTCGAGGGGTGAGAGGTTGCCGGGCGGAACGGGGAATGCAAGGGTGCGAAGTGGTGCTCGGACAAGCCTTCACTCTCGAGTAGTGATATGGACGGAAACTTGATGTTCCGATCTGTGCTGATCCATTTGGGGGGGATCGCGGCGGTGCTGATTTGTGCGGCGGGCTGTCCGTCTGGTGGTGAGGGCGGCGATGCCCAGAGTGCGGCGGTCGCCCCGATCGAGGAGAGATCCCCACAGCCGGTCGTCGAACTGGCGCCCTCAGGTGCCGAACCGGGACGGCTACCGGAGGTGCCGGTGGCGGAGCCGATCGACGGGCCGCCGCCCCCGCCGGTGGAGGACTTGGCCGCTGGGCCGGATGAACTCGTACGGCAGACGGCGGGCAACCCGGGGATGCTGCCCAACCCCTTACGCGGTGGCGTTGAGCCGCCGCTGCGGGACAAGCCGGCAGCCAATCCGGGGAGCGCCTCCGCCCAGCCCCAACCGAAGGGACCCGGCCAGGAGCGGTTTGACCCGATCAAGGCCAACGGCCCGATCTTCGTCGGCTGGCCGGAGCCGAAGCTGGCTCTGGTGATCACCGGCCGGCAGGACGGGTACCTGGAGCCTTGTGGGTGTGCGGGTCTGGACCGGATGAAAGGCGGGATGAGCCGCCGGCATAGCTTCTTCAACCAGCTTCGGAACGAGAAGGGCTGGCCGGTGGTGGGGATCGACGTGGGTGGGCTGGCCAAGGGATACGGCCGCCAGGCCGAGTTGAAGTTGCAGATCACGTTTGAGAGCATGCGGAAGATGGGCTACGGGGCAATTGCCCTGGGCAAGGCCGAGCTGCGACTGCCGGCAGGGGAGCTGCTGGGCGCCGATGCCCCGGGAAGCCCTCTGGTCTCGGCCAACGTGGGCCTGTTCGGACCACCGGGGAAGTACACGGCGCAGACACGGATCATCGAAGCGGCGGGGATGAAGCTTGGCATCACTGGCGTGCTGGGGAAACAGTTCCAGAAGGCGATCCGCAGCGACGTGATCGAAATGACCGATCCGGAGGTCGCGCTTTCCGAGGTGGTTCCCGATCTGAAGCAGAAGGCCAACTATTTGATTCTCTTGGCCCACGCCACCAAGGAAGAATCGATCGAGCTGGCCCGAAAGTTCCCTGACTTCGACCTGGTGGTCACGGCCGGGGGCGCCGCCGAACCTCCTGCCAGACCGGCGCCGATTAAGGGAACCGAAGCCCTGCTGATTGAGGTGGGACAGAAGGGCATGGACGCGATTGTGTTGGGGACGTTCGACGACCCGGAGCAGCCGCTCCGCTACCAGCGCGTCCCGCTCGACTCGCGGTTTCCCGCCTCGCAAGAGATCCAAACCCTGATGAGGTACTACCAGAAGGACCAGCTTGAGCCACTCGTCAAGA
>CAZUAM010000281.1:0-9007 GCA_964618095.1 uncultured Planctomycetaceae bacterium
GATGATTGATGATTGATGATTGATGATTGATGATTGATGATTGATGATTGATGAACTATGAAGTGGTTTCTGGGCCAGCCGTTTGCCCGCCGCAATCATCGATCATCAATCATCGATCTCTAAAATCTGCTGGGGATTTCTGTGATCAGGTCGGTGGAGTACTGCAACATGCGGGTGATCAGCCAGGGAAGGGCGATGCTGAGGGCCAGGACCATGGCCACGATCTTGGGAACGAAGGCCAGGGTCTGTTCCTGGATCTGGGTCAAGGCCTGGAACAACCCGATCAAGAGGCCTACGATGATCCCGGCTAACAGCACGGGGGAGCCGATCATCAGGGCGATCCAAATCGCTTCCCGGCCGAGGTCGATTGCGTCTTGAGGGTCCATGAGGGGCGAGGGATTGGGGATTAGGGATTGGGGATTAGGGATTGGGGATTAGGGATTGGGGATTAGGGATTGGAGACCAGGGATTGGGCGACTAGGTGGTTCGCAGCCGCCGTTACGGCGCTCGCTAATCCCCAATCCCCAATCCCTTCCCCGTCACGTGAAGGGTTGAAAGCTCTCCATCAGCATTCCCACGACCAGGTGCCAGCCGTCCAAGAGCACGAACAACAGGAGTTTGAAGGGCAGCGAGATCAACACCGGCGGCAACATCAGCATGCCCATCGAGACCATCACGCTGGCAATCACCATGTCGAGGATCAGAAAGGGCAGATAGATCTGGAAGCCGATCAGAAACGCGGTTTTCAGTTCGCTGAGCATGAACGCCGGCAGCAAGGCCTGGAGGGGCACGTCGTCGTAGTTGTCCGGCGTGGGTTGATCGGGGAGGTAGCTCATGAACAGGTGCACGTCTTCGGCGTTGCCGGTCCGCTCGATCTGCAAGGCCATGAACTTGCGGATCGGTGTGGCGCCCGCCGTCCACGCCTGCTCCAGGTCGATCTGCCCCTCGGTGTAGGGTACGATCGCCTCGTCGTAGACCTGCTTCCACACCGGGGTCATGATCAACAAGGTGATGAACAGGGCCAGTGCCGTGATCACTTGGCTGGGTGGGAGCTGTTGCGTGCCGATGGCCTGGCGCAGCAAGCCCAACACCACGATGATGCGGACGAAACAGGTGGTCATCAACAACACGGCCGGGGCCAGACTGAGCACCGTCAGCAGGAGCATCACCTGGATCGTGGAGCTGAGTCCCTCGGGGCTGGTCCAGTGCTTCGGCCCGGCGGCCAGGCCTTCGGGCAGCTCGATCGATGACGCTTGGTTGGGGAGATCCTGGCCGGCGGCCGAGCCGAACAGGCTGAGGCACGCCAGCAGGATCGCCGCTGCGCAGAGCAAGCGTCGCGGGCGGCTGTTGCGCCAGCGAGCCAGCGCGGCCTGGTGTGGAGTGGTGTTCGATCTGGCTTCAGACATCAGGGTTCTCCAATCCATCCGGGGTGGCCGGCAGGCCGGCAGCAGCCGGCCGTAGGTCTGCGCGGTCGTCTTTTCTGAGGAATCCGGTTCTGGGGTGGCCAGAAGTGAACTGCCCGAGCACCTGGCGGAAGGCCGCGGTGGCACTCTGGGGATGCGCCTGACGACAGAGGCCCGCCAGGCGGTCGACTTCGGCCGGATCGGTGATTTCGGTGAGGGTTTCCGCGCCCGCCGCGGTCACCGAGACCAGTATCAGCTTGTTGCCGCAGCGGAGCAGATAGACCTGTTGACGGCTTGCCATGGGGGCGCGTCCGAGGACCTCGAAGACCTCGCCGGGCAGGGCCGTGCCGGCTGCCGGTGCGGCCCGACGTATGCCCCAGGCAACCAGGAAGAATATCCCCAACACCAGTGCCAGACTGCCTGCCACGGTAACCACCGACGGCAGGCCGCCGGTTGGCCCCCGCCCGGTGCGCCTGGAGGGGCCGGGGGGTCGCAGCGGCAGAGGCGACTGGCGGCCGCGGGGCGCGAGAGACACGCCCGCCGTGCTCTCGCCGGATAGTTGCCCCGGGGCTGCCAAGGCGGGCGGATGGACCCCAGCGGGAGGGGGCGCTTGGTAGGCAACTGAAACGACGCCAGGGGCTCTCTGGAGGGCCGTTCTTGCGGTCCCCCTTCCGTCCGGGAAAGGGCCTGCTTGGGGCCGTTGGGGCGTGGCTACCGGCGTCGGGCCGGCCCTGAATCCGCCACTCTGCCCAGGGGGAAGGGTGTAGCCGATCGACGGCGTATCGGATCGGGCGGGCGGCGGGTGGTTTGAGTGAGCCGTCTGCGCGGTCAGGCAGGCGGGGTTGAAGACCACGAGGATCAGCCCGATGGTTTTCGCGGTTGAAGGCATCCGTGCACTTCTTGGTTTTTTGTTGATGCTGGCCGGGGCGGTCGGCCGATATAGAGGTGGGTGATTGTGTTCTTGAGGGTTTGAGTTGAGGCGACGGGCCATTGGGGATCGCAGGCCCATTCGGAGGGCATGAATATGCCCCACCGATGGGGGCCTGTTCGGAAGTCTCACCACGGGCGGCCGTCAGAGGCATCTTTCGGTGCCGCGAACCGCCCCCTACAAAGCTCTACGCGGGGGTGTTTATCCCCGCAATCAATTCGGCAATGCGAACACAAAAGTTGTCGCTTAAGACGAGCACTTCTCCCCGGGCGATCAGACGTCCGTTGACGTAGACGTCCACCGGATCGCCAGCCAGCTTGTCCAGCGGCACGACCGATCCCTTGCGGAGTTTGAGCACGTCTTCCAGATACATGTGGGTACGTCCCAGTTCGATTTTCAGGTCCAGCTCCACGTCGCGGATCAAGTCGAAGGTGGCGTTCTCGGTGGAAGCCGGAGCGCCGGAGAATTCTTCCAGGCGGAACGCGGACACACCCTGGGGCAGGTCGCCGGCGGCTGCCGTGTTGATCGACTCCAGGGCCTGCTCGGCCTGCTGGAGCAAGTAGTCGGCGTCGCCCGGGAGCATCTCGCCTTCCCCGACAAGCGGATCGGCGGCGACCGGCTTGGGAGCGGCCGACTGGGACCCCGGTTCTGCCAGAGCCGTTCCAGCCTGCTCGAACAGCTTCTCGACGCCCTCCTGCCCGAGTGGTTTGTGGTCCTCCTCAGGCGCCTGCGGGGCTTGTGGAGCTTGGGCAGGTTCGGCGGTTGGAGTTGCCGGTCCGCTGGTGGCTGCGGCGTTCTGGGGTTGCTCCGCCTGGCCAGCGGCAATCCTGCCTCCGCTCAGGAGCGACTCGACTTCGCCTTGATCGAGTCCTTGGGCCGGGGCATCGGTGGCAGCCGGCTGTTCGGGCGATGCGGACGGAGCCTCGTCCTGGCCCGCGCCGAGTAGCCGCTCGATATCATCCTGATCTATCAATTGATCGTCTGCCATGGGAATCCATTCCTGCTGAGGACTATTGTTCGATCAACGAAAAGTCGTCGAAAATGACTACTTGAAGAAGTGGTTTACCGAGGATCTTGTTGGTTCTTTCCAGGGCTTTTCTCCTAATCAATCCCAACCTGGCGTCCGTCAGGTCGGTGATTTCGGCGCTGCGAATCGTGAAATGGATCTGTTCGCGGAAGCGATGGAGGTGGTCTTCCATCAGCGTGAGCAACTCATTGTAGTCCTTCTCGTGGACCATTCCCCAGAGGTGGAAGTCGATCCGCAGCGTGGTTCCGGAGATTGGCTGGTAGGCCACGACGCTGAATTCTCCCAGGTCGACTTCGACCCAGTCGGCCAGCTCGCCCTCTGGTTTCTGTGGTTGGTCTTGGCCGGGCGAGTCGGCCTCCAGTGCGGCCCCGGCCATGGCGGCCGTTCTGGACGCGGAGGGAAGATACAGCCAGGCCAGGAAACACTCGGCCGCGATCACCAGCGTGACGAACAGCAGGATCCTGATCTTGACAAAAATCGAAGGCCTGCCCTCCGCCGCCGCGAGTTGCTCGATGGCCGCCAGATCTTCGGTCGGTAAGGGTGCTTGTTCGGGCATTAAGGGGCTCCTTCGTCGGAGAATCTCTGCTGTTTTTCTTCGGCGGTCCCTGCCAGTTCGTTGAGCATGAATACTTCGACTCGGGGGTTCTCCTTTCGCAGTCGGGGGTCAACGCCCTCGTGGACCGGCTCGTTGTCGGCTGCCACGGCCAGACGCAATCGCTTGGGATTGATCCCCAGCTTGATCAGGAACTGCATCACCTTGCGGCATCGCTGGTAGGCCAGGTCCCAATGGTCGTGGTAGGGGGAATCGGGGGGAAGAGGCCGGGGGGAGGTATGTCCCCGAATTTCGATCTTCTGGGGTTTCCCGCCGACCACTTGGGCCGCGGCCTGTAGTATCCGTTTGTGTTCCTCCGTTAGTTCTGCGGCACCTTCTTGGAAGTAGACGACCCCGCCGCGGGTGGCTTGTTCGCCCTGCCGGATCGACTGCACGCGAGCGTAATCTCCCACCGGGGCTTTGACCTTGTCGCCGCCGTTTAGGGTATCCGCCCGCCGTGCCCGACCCAGAACGGCCAGTTTGTCCAGCAGCGAGTTTCGGGGCTTGGTGTGGCCGGGGATCATGCTGAGGATGGCCGTCTCATGGCCGAACCGGCGGCGGAACGACTCGGCCATGGCCTGGTATTGCTCCTGCTGCTTGATTTCGCTCATCGAGACCAACATGATGAAAAAGGTCAACAGCAGCGACATCATGTCGCCGAAGGTGACCACCCACTCGGGAATGCCGGCTTTTTCCTCTTCTTCAGGCATGGCCATCGGCTCAAGCGGCCTCCCGGGCATTGGCCCTGAGTTTGGGTGGCACGAAGGTACTCAGCTTCTGCTCGATCACCCGCGGATTGTCGCCCGACTGAATCCCCATGATTCCGCGGACGGTAATCTCCATGCCCAACAGCTCATGCTTGTTAATAAACCCTAGCTTCTCGGCGAAGGGGAGAAACAACAAGTTGGCGCAAATGGCCCCATAGAGGGTGGTGATCAGGGCCACGGCCATCCCCGGGCCGATGGCGGCGGGGTCGTCCATGTTCCCCAGCATGATGACCAGACCCATCAGGGTGCCGATCATGCCGAATGCAGGGGCAAAACGGCCCATTTGGTCTACCACGCTTTTTCCGTTTCGATGGCGGGTGGCCACCGCGTCCATTTCGGTGCGCATGATGTCTTCGATCACCTCGGGCCGGGTACCGTCGGCGGCCATCTGGATTCCCAGCACGATGAAGGGGTCGGAGATTTCCTCCAGCCTGCCTTCCAGGGCCAAGAGTCCGTCCCGCCGGGCGGTCTCGGCCAGCGAGACAAGCTGCTCGATCAACTCGCTGAGGTCCTGCTGCTTGTTGAAGAAGACGTTCTTGGCCACCCGGATCGTGTTCAAAAAACTCTTCAGGGGGAAACAGATCAGGGCGGCCGCCAACGACCCCCCGATGACCACCATCATCGAGGGATAGTCGACGAACGCTCCGAACGAAGCCCCGGGGGCGATCATGATCGCGATCGCCAACAGGGAGGCTCCCAGCAAGACGCCGATCACACTGGCAATGTCCATGGTTTACGTTTCCCCACTTGTCCGTCGGACGGTGTCGGCCGTGGGCTGCCGCTCTCCCCTCGGAGGGACCTTGGAACCATGCCCCTTGGAATGGGAGGGCGGCGGAATCAGGTGCTTCGCCTGCTGGTACGCCACGGCCCGCCGGAGCACCTCGTCCATCGATTCGGTCACCACGATTCGCTCGCCGGTGGTCAGGGTGACGAACGTGTCGGGTCGGGCCTCGACGTACTGGATCAACTCGGCATTGAGGATGAACGGTTCTCCTCCCAGCCGGGTCAGCTTGATCATGGTGTCTCCGGTACCGAAAAGGGGGCCGCTGGAGAACCCCAACGTCTTTGTTTCAAGAAAAGGTCCTGCTATTGAGATTCAGGAAAGTATTGTCCACTTGGTTGCCAAGCTGGAGCTTGGGAACCAGGGAAACCAGGGAACGTCCACGAGATTGGTTTTCTGACGATCACTAAACATGGTCGTGAGTGCGTGCGCGTCAACGGCGTAACGAGAGGAGTTCATCGAGCATTTGTTGGGCCGTGGTAATCACCCGGGCGTTGCCCCGATACATGGTGGAGGCCAGAATCAGGTCGATCAGGTTGGAGCCGATATCGGCGTTGGAGAGTTCCACGGCCCCGGCGCGGAGCGTTCCGATGCCCAGTTCTCCGGGGTTGCCTGCCACCGGTTGGCCGGAGTTGATGCCGGCGGCAAACAGGTTTTCTCCCTTCTGCTCCAGCCCGGCGGGGTTGACGAACCGGGCCAGCCGGATCTGCCCGATGTCCCGGGTGATGCCGTTGCTGAACACGCCGCGGATCCGGCCGTCCTCGCCCACCAGGAAGCTCATCAGCACCCCCGGTGCCGAGCCGTCCTGGCGCTGGACGGCCACGGTGCTGGTGTTGCCGGCGTCGTCGGCTTGCGTGCCGGAAAGCCCGGAAAGCTGTGAGAAGTCCAACTCGAATTCCAAGGGCGAGGTGGAGGGGATGTTGCGGCGGTCGATCGAGACGGTCTCTTCGGTGGCATTGATGAGGTTGCCTTCCCCGTCGAAGGTAATCAGCCCGGTGCCCACCGCCACTTCGACGCCGGAGGCGGGGTCGTTGTCCGGGGAGTCGGCGAACCAGCGGAAGGTGGTGGAAGTGCCGTCCCGGTCCTCCAGGACCGCAGTCAGCCGGACGTTCAGCGCAATCCCCAGGCTGTCGTAGGCGATGAAGTCGCAGACGGCGCTTTCTCCGATGGCCGACTGCGTGGAATTGAAGGGCAGGTCGACGTTACTGGTGCCGGTGGCGGTGGTCAGTTGCATGTCTGAAAGGCCGATTTCCAGCGCGTTACCCGTGCCGTTATTGCCGATCAGACGGATCTGGCCGTCGATAACGCTTCCTCCCGGGGCCTCCCCGGAACCGGCGTCGTCGGGGATGACGTGGTTCGGGTCGGGCCCCGGGGGTTCGCGGATGCCCAGGGCGTCTTCCATGAAGTTGTAGAGGTCCTGCACGGTGCTGGTGACGGTAATCTCCAGTTCCTTGCTGGCCACCGTCCGGCCGCCCTTCTGCCCGGTGAACGTCAGGGTGCCTACCTCAAAGACGGGATCGTAGTTGGCGCCGTCACGCCGGAGCACCTTCGTCAGCAGGGTGCTGTCGCTGATCTTGGGGCCGTCCAGGTCGAGGGTTTCCGCGGCGAGAAGAAGATCGGCGTCGGTGACGTGGTCGGTGAAGGTCAGGCCAGGGGTGATTGCGTCGTCGATTTCGCCGACGTAGTAGAACGTGCCGGGCACGCCGTCGATGGTGCGGTAGATCCGCCGCACGGACCATTGTCCGCTGGCGTCCACGGGCAGGTTGCGCAACTGGATGCGACCGTCGGCGGTTTGCGGGCCCGCGACCGGCTGCGTAGGCCGGCTCTCGGTGCCGCTGCCGTAACCACCCCCCGCGTCGGCGAAGGTTATGTGGTAACTGTAGGAGCCGTCAAGCGGCGGGTCCAAGTTGAGATCTGCCCCCGTGGTGGTTCCGTCGTCGTCAAAGGTGACCGCAGCCATGGGGATCTGGCCCGCATACTGGTAGGTCACACCACCGTCGGAAGACCGGTAGATGTTGCGAACGTCATACTCTGACCCCCCGACCGCATCGATGGGGATCTTGCTGAGCCTGATGGTACGATTGGGACCGGGGGGAATGTTGATCACCGCGGTGGGTCCCGACGGCATGCCTTCCGCATTGCTTCTATCGGGCAAAGGAGGCGAAGTAGCCGTACTGTCGGCAAACACCACGCGGTACTGATAGTTCCCCGGGGCCAGATTGCCGGCGGCAAAGTCGACCCCCGTCGTGCCGTCCGTGGGCGCCGGACTCGTCTCGAGCTTGCTTCCGCTGACCGGGTCGTCATTCCACGTCGGTTGCGAATAGGCGTCGTCGCCGAGTATTTGGGTCTGGATGATCTCGGCGGTATCCGCCACGTCGCCGGTGGGCGAGAGCGTTCCCGTCAGGACCACGTTCTCGGTGGGCAAGGCCACCGCCGCGGAACCCAGCGGGATCTCGATCGGTTGCAGCGTGGTGGTCTGGACCTGGAAGCGATCGTCAACGCCGAAGCCCAACAGGCGGTTGCCGGTGATGCTGACCAACTGGCTCTCGGAATTCATCTTGAACACGCCGTTGCGGCTGTAGAACTGTTCGCCGGGTGAACCTTCGACGATGAAGAACCCGTCCCCCTGGATGGCCAGGTCGGTCGGGTTGGCACTGATCTCGACCGTACCCTGGGTAAAGTTGGGGCTGATTTCGGCGACCATCGTACCCAGACCGATCTGTCGCGGGTTGGTGCCGCCGGAATTGACCGTGGGGGCGGAACCCAGGCTCTGGGTCTGGAGAAACTGGGTGGCGAAGGTGGCCGTTGACTGCTTGAACCCAACCGTGTTCGAGTTGGCCAGGTTGTTGCCCACCACGTCGATGGTGGTCTCGGCCGCGGTCAGACCCGTTAGCGCCGTGCTCAGTGCGGAGGCTAGACCCATGATTTATCCCTTTCTTTTCGGGTTAACTTTCGTTCAGGAAACTTGCCCTCAGGGCAAGGCGGTTGGGAAACTGCGAATCCGTATTATCTGCTTCTCCCCAGGCGCGTTCGTGCTAGCCGTTGTCCTCGCCCTGGGGCAGGATTTCGGCGACGTTTTTCAGATCAATTGTATGCTCGCCGATGTGAAGCTTGGCCAAGCCGTCTTCGATCGAAACCCGATCGACCCGGCCGGTTACCGTTTCGGACTTATCGCTCAGCCCCACGATGGTCCGTTGGAGCAGGTTGCTGGCGGTCACCAGGCTCTGTCCCAGGAACACCGATTCGAGCGTATCCGTGAGCCGATCATTGGACTTGATGGATCGAATCTGGCTCATCTGCTGGAGGATCTGAGCGTTGTCCATCGGATCCAGCGGGTCCTGGTTCTGCAATTCGGTGACCATCAACTTGATGAAGTCGTTGAGGTCAATCTCACCGAAGGCATCATAACCGGTCGGATTCTGCTGAACTTGCTGTCCGATGGCGCCAATCGAAGCTATCGACATGGTTCACTTTCCTTTCGGTTTGGCCGCGCCGGGTGGGGCGTTGAT
>CAZUAM010000282.1:0-8991 GCA_964618095.1 uncultured Planctomycetaceae bacterium
TTAGATACCCTTGGAGGCTCAAGAATTCCCGAATTCTTGAATAATCCGGGTTAGGACGCGCGCGCGAAGTCCTTGTCACACCGTTTAGCGGGCGGGCTTGCCCGCCCGCTAAACAGGAACGTCGCGAAACCCTGCGCTGTAGCATTAGTCCCCGTGGCCTCTCTGTTGCCCCCCACATTAGTGGCGGACGGATTGGACAAGGGTTTGGCACGGAGCATTGTGCCCGTGAGCAAAAGGGTTATCATATGGGGTGTAAACTTGGGTAACGTTGCTGGACAGACGTGATTCGGACGATCGCGGGGAGCGACTGCGGCCCTGCGGTGCCCAATAACTTGCCAACTCAAGGAGCCCACCATGAGCGATTCGTTAAGCCGACGACAGTTTCTCGGAACCACTGCGGCGGGAGGTGTCCTGCTGACCGGACAACTTCGGGCCCGGCCGCTGGTGGCCGCCGAGGACGAAGGATGGCCCAAGCCGCCACCCGTGAAAATCTACAAGGTCTACGTCGGACGGACCGGCGGGATCTACTTGTCCAGGCCGACCGACGAGATTGCCAAGTTCGATAAGTACCTGGCCAAGGTGGAGCAGAAACTCGGCGACGTCAAGTTCGTCGGCGGCGAGTTGATCCCTCCGGCCGAACTGGGCAAGGTGGCGGCCAACCTGCGCGGGGCGGACGGCGTGCTGCTGTTCCATCTTTCCGGCCACGGGGGAGGCGCCCCCGCGCTGGGCAAGCTTGTCGACTTGGGACTGCCCACCGCCGTCTTTTCCCAGCCCTTCAGCGGGCACGGCTGGATGTACTTTCCCGCCTGGCAGAAGGCCGGCAAGAAGGTCGTGCTCCTGCCCACCAGCGACTGGGGCGAGATTGACCAGGTGGTGGCCTTGATGCGCGTGGCCCCCCGGCTGCGCAGCACGCGGATCATCGTGGTGCGCGGGCCCCAAGGAACAGCCGCGGCCTGCTCGGCCGAGCAGATCAAAAAACGCCTGGGCGCGGAGATCGTCCCGATCACCGTGGAGCAGACCTTCGAGCTTCATAAGGCCGTGGACCTGAAGGCCGCCGAGGCCGAGGCCGAGCAATACTGGATCAGCAAGGCCCAGAAGATCGTCGAGCCCAAAAGGGAAGAGATCATCAACTCGGCACGCTTTTACCTGGCGATGAAGAATCTGATGATCAAAGAGCGGGCACAGGCCATCACCAGCTCGAATTGCATGGGCGGGCCGGCCAAAGCCTGCCTGACCTTCAGCAAGCTGAACGACCTGGGCCTGGTCGGGGCCTGCGAGGGGGACATGGACTCCACGCTGACCATGCTGATTTTCCAGTATGCCTTCGGGATCCCCGGGTTCATCAACGACCCGGTCATCGATACCTCCTCGAACGCCTTGATCTGCTTCCACTGCACCTGTGCGACCAAGATGGACGGACTCGGCGGCAAGCGGCTCCCGTTCACCATCCGCACGCAGAGCGACAGCGAGCGAGGAGTATCGCTGGATGTCGAGCACCGAATCGGGCAACCCGTCACTTCCGCCAAGTTCATCAACCTGGACACGATGCTGATCACCACCGGCAAGATCTTTAAGATCACCCATGACGAACTCGGCTGCCGCACCCAGCCTTGGGTCCAGGTAGCGGATGCTCGCAAGCTATTCCACAACTGGGGCGCCGGCATCCTCAAAGGCGGGACAATGACCCTGCTGCACCGCGACCTCTTCTACGGCGATCACCTCCAGAACATCAAGAACCTGGGCGTGCTGATGGGATTCAAGGTCGTCGAGGAAGCCTGAAGATCGAACGAGGCTACTGCCGCCGCTCGCACAAACGCCGTCTACACCCGGCCGTTGCCGGCCCGGTCCGTCAGCTCGTACCGGATGAAGATCCCCGCGGCAGCGTGATCGAGGCTGCCGATCCGGGGTGGGCGTGGAGAATGCCGGTCGAACGGCCAACTCGCGGCCGGGACTGTGTGCGTTCACGGACCGACCAGCGGTGCTGCTTTCGCACGTCCCGAACTGCAATACGTGTTGACGCAAGCCGCCACTGCTGTTATATTCCCAAGCGCTCTGTGGCCGAAGCAACCTCCCAGGTGTTGCTGCTTCTGTTACTGCTGGACCTGTCGAAACTCGTACGTCACAACCATGCTCACCGACAACATCCTCGACCTGATCGGAAACACGCCGCTGGTGCGTCTCAAGGGAGAGAACATCTTCGCCAAGGCCGAGTTTCTCAACCCGGGTGGAAGCATCAAGGACCGCGTTGCGCTGGCTATGCTCGAAGGGGCCGAACGCGACGGGCGGCTGAAGCCCGACTCGATCGTGTGCGAGCCAACCAGCGGCAACACCGGCATCGGCGTCGCTCTGATCGGGCGGCTGAAGGGCTATCCGGTCAAGATCGTCATGCCCGAGGGTATGAGCGAAGAACGTAAGAAAATCATCAAGGCCCTGGGGGCCGAATTGATCCTTACGCCCGACGAGGAGAGCATCGGGGGGGCGGTCCGGAAGGTCAACGAGATCGCCGCCGCCGATACCCGGGTGTTCGTCCCCCAACAGTTCGAGAACCCCGACAACCCGCGCTGCCACTATGAAGATACTGCCCACGAACTATGGCGGCAACTTCGTGGCAAGATCGATTGCTTCGTGGCCGGCGTCGGCAGCGGCGGGACGTTGCAGGGTGTGGGCACCTTCCTCAAGGAGCACAAACCCGACGTGAAAATTGCGGCCGTCGAGCCCAAAAACGTTTCGGCGTTGTTGGGTCACGAGCCGGGTTTGCACCAGATCCAGGGCATCGGCGATGGTTTTGTACCCGCCGTGCTCGACGTCTCCATCGTCGACGAGGTCATCGAGGTGACCGATGAAGACGCCATAGAAACCACTCGCCAACTCGGCCGCGATCTGGGACTGCTGGTCGGTGTCTCCTCGGGTGCAAACGTCTGGGCGGCCCGGGAGTTGGCCAAGAAAATGGACGGCAACGTCGCCACCGTATTGCCCGATCGGGCTGAACGCTACTTCAGTACCGCATTATTGTAAGAAAGCGGCTGACGGTGGAGAAGTCGCCCCTCGACGAAACTCATGCCGCCGGCTGACGAAGTCGGTCCAGCGCCCTCTGTGCCTCGACCCGCACCTTGGCATCTTCGTCTGCTAGCAGTCCGCTGAGTTCCGCGATCGCCGAGACGGCCCGCTCCCCGTGCAATCGTAGCGCCCCGGCAGCGTTTCGCCGCGCGACGGGGTCGGCGTCGTGCAATCGCTGGACTAGTTTTGTGACCAGTGGATCCGGTTGGTCGACCATCGTCCTTCCCCTCGGTATCATGCCCCGTGCCGACTATTCGTCTTCGTGGCGATACGGCTGTGCCGATATTCCGGGCTTTTCTTGTATCGGCTGTGATTCCGCTTTAACTTCAATTGAATGGGGGTCAGACCGACGTTAGTCATTAGTGGAACTGTCTTGCGTCGCAGGCGACGGCGACCACGCCTACGCCGGTCTGGACCGCTTCGGCCGCGTGGTCGACCAGCGGTGGCTGGGCCCGGCCCCGTCGGGCAGTAGCTCCATCATGTAATTCCAGGGACATAATGCTAATCATTGACACATTGGCAGGGCTCGGGTAAATTCTGGGGATGGTCAGATTGGCACAATCAGTCATTCCGGGCGTGCCCCACCACGTCACGCAACGAGGCAACCGCCGACAGGCGCTACATGCGGCGGGTCGATTTCCGCGAAAAGTGGCGCGGCTACCGATTCACAAGAGGAGATGGCCGCCGGCTCGACGGTCTGCTCGAAGACCTCACGGATTGACGATCACCTTGTTCCGCTCAGCCCCGCCCATCACCTCGACCGCCTGGTGAATCTGCGAGAGCGGAAAGCGGTGGGAGATGATCTTCTCCGGATCGACCAGCCCGGTCTCCATTAGGCGGATTGCCTTGAGCATGGCCAGGGGCGTGGTGCCGAAGCTGGCGTCCATGCGCCCTTCGAGGAAGTGTGTTCGGCCGCCGTCCAGTTCGAAAGATTCATGGGTGGTGATCCCGAAGACGTTCCAGTTCGTGCCCCGCCGCCGCAGCTCGACCATCAGCCGCACGGCCTCGATGGGACCGGCCGCCTCGACCACCAGGTCGGGTCCCTCGGGAACGATCTCGTAGACGCGCTTCCTGGGATCCTCTCCCACCAGATCGACGGCATGGGTGGCGCCGAGCCGCAGCGCGCCGAGGCGGGCGTACTGGCTGGGGTCGATCGCGATCAGCCGCCCGGCCCCGGCCGCCTTGGCCACCATCACGCACAGCAGCCCGATGCCGCCGGTGCCGATGATCACCACGTCGTCGCCCACCTGCATCCGGCTCTTCTGGATCAGCCCCTTCCAGGCGCCGCTGAGCGGCTCGCAGAGCGCGGCCGCATCAAACGAGACGCCGGCCGGCTTGTGCAGCAGGCAGGTGGCCATGGTCTTCATGTACTGGGCGAACGCCCCGGGCCAGACCTGCTCGGGACCGTCTCCGCCGGTGGTGAAGGCCTGCCGGCAATAGTGGGTGTTGCCCACCCGGCAGTCGTCGCACAAGCCGCAGTAGCCCGACGGCTGGCAGATCACGTCGTCGCCTTCCTTGAAGTGATCGACGCCCGGGCCGACGGCGCTGACGACGCCTGCCGGCTCGTGTCCGGGGATGAAGGGGAACGACACGTTGCGGCGGATTCCCTTGATCGCCTTGTAATCGGTAGCACAAAAGCCGCAAGAGCGGATCCGCACGACGGCCTCGCCCGGCCCGGGCTCCGGCACGGGTACCTCCTCCAAAACCAGGTCGTCAAAACCCTTCAGCGCGGCCGCAAGCATGGTCGGTGACCTCCGTCAGAGATTGTACCCCCACAGGCGCGATACGGCAAGAATCATGCCGGGTGAGTTGCTCTCTGGATCGAAGCGGATATGATCAGCAGTGGTCGCCGGATCAATCCTGCCACAAAGGATTATCTCGTCAAAGCGGCCCTCGCGAGCGGTCCCGCCCGCGCGCTCCTTCTGCGACCCGGAGATGCGGCTAGTTTTTCAGGACGTTCTTCGCTAGACTGGAGAGATCCCAGTGACTCGGGGTCCCCGAAATGGCAGATGTATACGACGCTGAGACCCGAAGGCGCGTAATGCAGAGCATCCGGAAGACGGACACGAGGCCTGAGGTCCGTGTGCGACGCGTCCTGCATCGCCTGGGCTATCGCTTCCGCCTGCACCGGAGGGACTTACCCGGGGTCCCTGACATCGTTCTCCCCAAGCACAGGATCGCGGTTTTCGTTCATGGGTGCTTCTGGCATCAGCACACCTGTCCGCTCGGCAAGCTTCCCAAGAGCAACCGCAGGTACTGGGTGCCCAAGCTTCGTGCCAACGCGAAACGGCACGCGAAGCATGCCGTTGAGCTGCGCAAGCTAGGCTGGAAGGTGATCGTCCTCTGGGAGTGCGAAGTGCAGACAGAAAAGAAGACCGAAAGCCTAATCCGGCGGAGGCTCACGCGCCGGATTTAAGGCCGGACGACCCGTGCCTAGTTCCGGTCATCGGGAAGCTTTTTCACCCGCGGATCCATCCACTTCACGATGCTTGTCGCCAACGGCTTAGAGGCCCAATTCACGTCACCATCGGCCGAAGGCGATTGCAGACGAAACCTGTCCAAGAACATCCCGTTCACCCTCCCCGCCCGCCGCCGGAACTCATCCTCGAGCAGAGCGAACGGCATTGAGAATCCCTTCTGTGGCACCGTCGTAAACGAAATAACCCGTCGCCAAGTATCCGGGTCAGGTGTATGAAGCTTGTCCACCCAGTTGGCACCGCTGGCACACTGAAAGAAGTACAGGGGGCGTCCTCCCCACTCGTCGTAGAAGGGATCAGAGCACACAACGTCTAATCCCTCTTCATTAGCGTTCTCAGCAATCCATTTTTCAAGCGCACCCGGTATCTCAGGCTCTCCGATGCGAGCACTGACGTCTTGGACGACTTGTTTGATCTTCGCTGTGTTTCCTGGAGCCCACCCCGTGCGATGAACCGTCCACCCTAGACGTTCAAGGCACTCCACCGTGAGACACTCAAAGAGATTGCCTTGGCTTGTGAAATCCCTCCCGAACTGCTTGGCCCAGCTTCTGAACCATGCGTGCAAGGAGAGAAGCAGGCAGAAAGAGTACGTTGGATTGTCATTCCACTCGTACCGTCGGCGCACTCTGCGTCCTCCGACGTCGAATGGAGCACCGTCAATGACGCTTTCGCCTCGGCGCTCCAACTCAATCCAAGCATCCGCCACCCGTTCGCTGGCGGAATCCTGCTTGTTGTAGATGTCGTTTTCACACAGCACATCGACCACGTCCGTCTGCGACAGCTCCTCATCGACAAACGCCACACTACCTTCAATCCAGTCGACCAGAACGTCCAGCCGGACGTAGTGCTTGTGCGCCCTTACCGAGCGTTGAAATCCAATCTCAGGCAGTCTCAGCATGCTCAATCCTCGGACAGCAGCTCACTCTTGATCTTCGGAAACAGTCGAAGCAGTTGAAGCACATCGCGCCCCAGCCTTTGTGTGGCGGTCTGCAGCCGCTTTGACTTCTTGTGATGATGCGCGGTCCCAAGAGCCTCCTCTACCTCGTCGGCGGCACGCTCAATGTGCCGGGCAGTTTCTGCCTCTGATCCACCAGCAATCCGATACGCCGTGTCAAAAACGGGCGTTTCAGTTCTCTCCAAATACTCTATGGCGGCGGGACTCTCCAAGATTGTCCCGAACTTATCTGTGTCGCGAGAGTCCCTAACGATTGGCTTTCTGTCCTCGCTGCCGAAGAGCCAACAAGCGAAGTTCGCGAGTTCTTTCAATCTCTTGCGCGGGACTGGTCGCTTCACTTTGTCGGGCTCTGCCTGGATCTCAATGTCCAAGTACTGTTGAACGCCATTTGTCCTCAACGACAGATACAGCACGCTGAAGCGGGCCTCCACATTCTTGATTGAAATGTCTTCGCTCTGCTCTTCCATCTGCAAGAGAATCCGGTACGAGATGTAGTTTTGCCGTACCGTCGGTATCTTGCTTCCAATCCGCCTCATCACTTGTTGATACGAGAGCTTCTGATCATCGATCAGGTGAGCGATGAACTCGGCCTTTTCCGCCGGGTTCCATTCTTTGATCCCGCTTACGTGTCGGAAGCCGAGATACGCTTGGACTTCCTTCCGCGAGTCGGCGCGAACGAATGGGACGCGTTCCAGCTTCTGCATTCTCGATGGCGTAGCCGTCGATGCGGTTTCCGCCCAACTCTTGCCGACCTTCTCGCCGCGATACGCCTTGAACAGCATTTTCAACGCTGCCAAGCGCCGGTTGCCCTCGACTACGACCAACTCCTTCTTGCGCCCCATCTTCTGGTCAACGACAACCAAGGCTTCTTGCGTCCAAAACCCGCTTTCCAGGAACGAGACGGCGAGTTCGTCAAGGACGCCTTCTGCGACCATCCACCGAAGGATCTCTTCTTGTCCGGGCTTCTTCTCGATCAGGCGCCGTCCCAGCCGTGGGTTGTTTGCATCGAGATACAGGTTCTCGATCTTTTCGCGTTCGATCTTCTCGCTGATCGCCATCGAGATCTCCCTTCCATCCTCAGGCCGCCTTACGCGACCGATACGTGCTCACGCCGTGGGCTGCAAGCAGCGACTCGGCGATCCGCCTGACGAGCTCCGCGTTGACAGCGTTTCCAAGAGCCTGGACAACTTTGGCCTGCGCGGCTGGAAGGTGCTTGAGTTGGTCCATGCTCTGGAGTCGGCTGCACTCACGCGGCGTCATGTAACGACGCTCCCACGCGATGATCGGCACCTGGGTGGTCGTCATGGCAACTAGCGACGGGGCCGTTGTGGGGCGCTTGACTCGGACACCCGACGCACGGAATTGGATAACGTATCGCCAAATATCCCGCAGCTCGCCCTTGCAGTTCCACTCGAATTTCTGGAGGCTCGGCGGAAACTCGCGAATCTTCGGCAGCCACGGCTTGATCCATCGTTTGTTTCGCTCATAGAACTGCCGATTCTGCCGAATGAAGAGTTGCTTCCACCGGGGAAATGCTGCCCTTTCAGCGCGGGCGTAGCTTGGAAGCCGTTCGAGGATCTGCTGGCGCCTCCCGCGTTTCAGGGTCTGGCCGAAACAGCCCTTGTAGTTGGAGAGCCTTCCCACTGGAATACGGTGCAACGAGTCGTACTTAGTGTACGGGTATGTCGCACCGAACTCCATGGTCCAGATCGGAAACGACGGCAACTGCTCGCGCTTTGGGGCTCGCTCCAGAAACTCCTGCCACACCTCCAGGCACCGTATTACCTGCTCCGTGAGCCCTTTGGCATCAAACGGCTGCTCGTCGAGAACCGTATGAATGCTCGGCTCTGAATCGTCCTCGTTCGGCCACGTGAAATGCTCAAGCCCAAGCCGGCTGCCCACAATGAAAAGGCGCTCGCGTATTTGAGGAATGCCGAAGCGATGCGGAGAGAGCACCTTCGTGTCGACAGCGTACCCACCTTGCCGCTCAAGCTGTCGTCGCATCCTTTTCCATGTGTGGCCCGCGTCGTGTCGTTCCAAGTTCGCGACGTTCTCCATCAATAGGTACGTCGGCCGGTGGTGACGTATCACCCGGAGAACATGCTTCGAGAATAGATCACCCCAAAGCTTGCATTTTGTTCCCTGCTGCTCGCCTGCTTTCGAGAAGGGCTGGCAGGGGAACCCCGCACAAAGCACATCGTGTGGTGGGATGCTCGTTTCGCCAATCGCCCGCAAGTCACCTTGCGGCTGCATCGAGAAGTTCTGCTCGTACAGTTCACACAGATCCTCGTCGATCTCACTTGAGAATACGCACGCATGGCCCAGGGCACGTAGCGCGAGGTGGAAGCCTCCGAGACCGGCGAAGAGATCGACGAATTCAAGCTGCGTCCGGGCACCCAATGTCCACAATCTGCTGTCCGAATCCCCCCTAGAGCGCCAATAACACCTTAGGGGGCAAGTATCAGTACATTGGAGTCACTTTTTTGTCACAACAATGACAAG
>CAZUAM010000283.1:0-8954 GCA_964618095.1 uncultured Planctomycetaceae bacterium
CGGATCAAGCTCTCGCGGTACCGTCAAACCGGCCGACGTCAATCGCTGATGCTCGCGGGTGACCTGCTGGATCCAGAGGTTGACCACGGCCAAATCGGCCTGGCGTCGTTGCATCTCCGGCAGGGCCTTCGCCAGCGTGGTGTACATTTCCTCGGCAACCGCCCAATGGCCATGTTGGATCCAGGGTTGCAGGTGGGTGCCGAGCTGCTTCAGGGCAACCGGTGCCTGCCCGACCTCGCGGGCGACGTGGGTTTGGAACGTGGCCAGGAGCTGTTTTTGCTGCTCGGAGAGGGTCGCATTCTTCTCGCCGTTGCCGGTCTTGATATTCTCGTCGAACAGGTACCTGGCGTAGGAATCCAGCAACTCTGCGTGCACCCTGATCACGCCCGACCAGGTGGAGTGCTCGGGCGAGAGTGCCTCAGCCAACTCGCGGCTGAGCTCAACCGCCAGCTTCCGCGAGGCCGGCTGGGGGACCTGGGTCCGGTCGTGGACGATCCCTTGGACAACCTCCACCGCCTTGTTTACGGCCGCCGCGTCCGCCCCGGCTTTGATCACCGGCAAGGCGATGTCCAAGGCCCAGGCGTCGGGTCCTTTCAGCCCCTTGAACTCTGCCAACGGCAGGACTTTCGTCGCAAAGGATCGCACCTGCTTGGCCAACTCGGCCTGATCCACCCAGAGCGGTTCGCTTGGATAGTCGGTGCGGATCGTCTGGTAGGCGTCGACCACGTCGGCCAGCCGTTGGGGCAGTTTTCCTCGTGGTACGCCTTGGGGCAGTTTCCCGGTTCGGGCCTGGTCGTTGAGCCACTCCATCGCAATCTGGTAGTTCGAAAAGCCCAGTGCCTTCAGCACCAGCAGCCGATTCGCCGGCGATAGCGGTGCTGCCAACAAGGCTTCGGCCGCTTTGAGGGCTGCCGCGTGGGCCCCATGAGCGACGTACTGCGCCTTGAGGTGGGCAAGGATCTGCTTCGTCAGCGCGTCCGCCTTCCCGACCGGCAAGTCCTGCCCATAGATCTCGGCGGCCAGGGCCAGCGCTTTGACGTCGCTCGGGCTGAGGTCGGAGGCGGCGGTCGGTGTGGCCCCCTGGCGGGTCAGCCTCAGGTAGGTATCCAACAAGGTGCGCCGGCCCCGATCGGTCAAGTGGTGATCGGGGTTTGCGGCCAGCCACTTGGCCAATGCCTCGGCCCGCGCCGCGGTGACACCGATCCGCAGGTCGAAGGCGGCCAGCTCGTACGCGGCCGTTGCCGCGGGCGTGCTCCCGGCATGATCGGCGACCAGCTTCCTCAGCAACGCCAACCCTTCCGCCACCGCCTGGTCGTCGCCCCGGAGCTTTGCCTGGCCCAAGAGCAGCGTCGTTTGGACGGCGTCGGCCTGCTGTGGATACAACGCCAACAGCTCCCGGACGACCTTCTGCGCGTCGGCGTATTTGCCCGTCCGCACCAGCAACTCCGCCTGGAGCGTGATCACCTTGGCCCGCTGCACGTCGGAGAGTGCCTTGTCGGCCAGCAGCGTCGCACACTGCTGCAACGCCGGCGGGAAGAGCCGTTGCTGGATCATCAACTCCACCAGCTTGATGCGGGTGTCCACTTCGGCCACCCCGCCGCGCAGAGCGTCCAGCATCTTCTTCGCGAACGGCTCCTCCGGGGCCAGTTTGAGCGTCCGCTGCCAGGCGGCGATGGCCTCGTCCAGCTCGCCGAACTGATAGTGGGCCTTGCCCAGCAGCAGGAAGACCTCGGGGTTCTTGGGGTCGGTCTCCGAGGCCGTCCGGGCCAAATCGCGGGCCTCGGCGAAATTGCCGGCCTGGTAGGCGGCCTGGGCCTTTTGGTAGGCCTGCTGGGCATCGGCCTGGGCATGGGCCTCGGGCGGGGCCACCGACGCGGTCGCCGCGAGAAATGCCGCCGACAGGATCGAGGATATCAGACGTTGCATCTTGTTGCTCCTTCTGAGTATTGCCAGGTTGGGCTGCCGAAACAGCCGGCTGATGGACGGGCTCAGTAGTTGGACGCTCTGGGCGGAAAGAAGTTCCCGGGACGCCCTCAGGAAAAAACAGTCGTCTCCCCCAAATCGGGCAATCACGGTCACGTGACTATTGTAACTATAGGCTGGGCAGTCGCGTGTAACCGGTTTGTAACAAGGCGGCTTGGAAGTGGGGCCGGATGCCGAATCTCTTGGCTGCGCACGGGTTTCGACCCCGGGCCGGGGGGGTTGCGCGAGGAAAAGTCGTCGGAATCGCCCCTCACCCGCCGCCGATGGCGGGGAAGACGCCGAGCTGTTCGCCGCCTTGGAGGACGTGAGAGAGGTCGGCGGCGCGGTTGTTGACGAAGATGATCCGGGTCTGATCGGCCGGCACGCCCAGCCCGACGAGTACCTGCCCGACCGTCTGCCCGGGGTCGACGTCGACCTGGACCGACGGGGCACCGCCGATGTACTTTCGCAGCGTGGCGTAGAGGTTGACCTTGACTTGGGGCATTTTCGCGGTCAGTCGGGCGACGCGGCCAGATAGGCGCTCAGGATCCTCACGTTCTGGATGAAGGTACGGCAATCGATCACCCGCCGGGTCGGATCGTCCGCGCCATGGTATTTCAGCCGCCCCTCTTCCACCCAGCGGCCCTGGCTGTCCAAGGCGGCGATCACGCTGCGGACCTGCCGGATCTGGCTCTGCGAGGGTTTCGTGGGCACTCTGGAGGCCGGTGGCTGCAACTGCTTGGGGTCGAGCTTCAGGAGTTGCTGGTACGCCCGCTCGATACTGTCGATGTCGTTGCCCACCTTGAACGAGTAATGGGTCGGCATGTCCTCGTCGCTGTAGGTCAGTTCGTACTTTCGGGTACAGTAAAGCGGTCTATTGGTTTTCAGTTCGTAAAAGCGGGCCAGGCGGCCGTCGGGCAACTGCGACCGCCGGAAGTAGGCGATCGCCCGGGGGATGGGCTCGAGGTATCTCTTGTTGCCCGTTTCACGGTAGATCCGTAGCAAGGTCCGCAGCACCCCCTGCGATTCGCCGCCGGTGACCGCCGGCGGCTCGAACTTTCGGGCCCAGGCCGGGTGCATGTCGGCGTCGTATTGCTGCGCCCAGGCGGGCTGCGGCTGGGGCATTTGGGCCAGGAGGATGAACTCCCCGGCCCGCTCAGCCGACGCCCGATACTTCTCCGCGCCATAGGTCCGCCAGGCCTCGAACATCACCTCGATCACGTCGCCGATGGCGTTGTCGTTCAGCGTGTAGTCGCCCGAATATCCCCTGCCCGGAAAGGTCCGCGACCACGATTCCGGATAGGTGGCTTTCTTGACGGGATGCTTTTGAGGATCGGGCGGGCGCTCGAACCGTTGGGGCCAGGCGCCGTTGGGATATTGGACTTCGAGCAGGCTGGAGAGCCCGAACTGGGCCGCCTCGTGGATCTTGGCATCCTCGAAGTCCAACGCCTTATCCAGCCGCATCAACAGCCGCAAGGCGGCCTGGGTGGTGTCGTCGTCGAGCGTGCTGGTGTTGCGTTGTCTGCTGCCTTGCGATGGAGGATCGGCGCGATAGGCGTAGCGCCGCCGCTGCCGGGGATCGAACTCGATACGATAGTCCCAGCCGCCGGAGCGCAACTGCCCTCGCACCAGGCAGTAGCCGGCCTGGCGGGCCGCCTCCAGGTAGTATTTGTCGCCGGTGGCACGGTAGGCGTCCAGGAAGGCCATCCCGACCGAGGGCGTGCCGGGCGGCTGGACCCAGACGGTGGAGGCCGAAGCCCGCCCCTCGCCTTCACGCCTGCCCAGGCCCTCGCTGTATCGCCAGAGGTAGCCGCCTTCGGTGGCAACCTGGGTGCGGAAGAAATCGGTCGCTTGCCGCAGGGCATGGGCGGCCTGCTGGCGTAGTGCAGCTTCCTCGCTCCGGGCAATGCACGGCAACAGCGCGGACCATAGGGCAACCAGCGGAATGACTACTCGCATGTTGACGCCTCCTCATTCAACTCGTTACGAAGCTCCGGCTTCGTAACGCGACTTCCACCAAGCTCCGCTTGGCTCGTCTGGAGCATTACCCGAAGCGGAGCTTCGAGAAAACGCGTTCCCAAGCCGGAGCTTGGGAACGAGAAAAAGTCGCTGCTACTTCACGAAGTCATAAACCTTGTCCAGCTCCTCGTCGGGCACGTCGAAGGTGGCGTCGTGGGGGGCCAGCTTCTCGGTCTTGAAGAAATCGGGCAGGCGGTCGGCGGCGGCCGTGAAGCCGGCCGCGGCGTTGAACTTTCGCTCGCCGGCCAGGGTCTTTTTGCCCAGCGCGAGGAAGTCGTCGGCCGTAAACGGCCGGCCGTATAATCCGGCGAGCATTTCGCAGATCCCCTCCATCGCCGTGGGATCGTCGAGCACGGCGAAGGCCACAAACAGGCACAGTCCGGAGGCGTCGATCGCGGCGGTGGCGATTTGGAGGTTGCGGCTGAGCTCGATTTGGCCTTCCGGCTTGAGCGGATCGATCCTGCCCCCGACGCCTAAGACGTTGGCAGCGATGGAATAGCCGGCCGTGTGATCGGCGCCCATGGTCGAGGTGGCATAGGTGACGCCGATTCCTTTGACGGCGCGGGGATCGTAGGCGGGCATCGACTGGCCCTTGACCGTGGGAATCCGCGTCACCCCGTAGGCCTTGCCCAGCACCTCGGCCCCCGAGGCGACCAGCCGCCCGAGCGGGCTGCCTTGGGCCACTTCTTGCAGGAGTCCGATTGCGCCTTGGGCATCGCCGAAGGGGATGACGCCGGCCTCCATGGCCACGCCGATGGTGGCCCCGGTCTCGATCGTATCCAGGCCCAGGTCGTCGTCCAGGCGGTCCATCTGCGCGATCGCGTCCAGGTCGTCGATGCCGCAGTCGGCCCCGTGGGCCCAGATGGTTTCGTACTCCGGTCCCTTGGTGACGTACTGGCCGTTTTCGTCGACGTAGGTCCGGGAGCACTTGATGGTGCAGCCGCGGTGGCAGGCATGGGCGATCTCGCCGCCGCGCTGGAGGATCAGGTCGTGCTGCCGTTCGCCGCTTACCGCCTCGGTCCCCTCGAACTGCCCGCGGCTGAAGTTCCGCGTCGGATAGCCGCCCGACTCGTTGATCACGTTGGCCAGGGCGTTGGTGCCGTACTTGGGCAAGGTCTCGCTGGTCAACGGATGTCGTTTCAGGGCCTGATTGAATTTCTGGCTGCCCTTCTTGAAGGTCTCGGGGTCGGCCGGTTTGAGCCGCTGGCCGCCCGTCGGATCGACGACGATCACCTTCACACCCTTCGAGCCCATCACGGCGCCCAGGCCGCCGCGTCCGCAGTGGCGGGTGGGGCGTCCCTCGGGGTCCGTGACCGCAATGCTGGCGGCGGCCGACTTCATCTCGCCCGCCGGGCCGATGCTGATGCAGGCGACCTTCTCGCCGAACTCGTCGAACTGCCGGGCAACCGTGTCGTAGTTGCCCAGGCCGGCCAGGGCGTCGGCCGGCTCGATCTTTACGCCCTCGCTGTTGACCAGCAGACGGTACAGCTTGCCGTCGGCCGGTTTTCCCTCGAGGACGATCGCCTTGACCCCCAGCGTCGCCAGCGCGATGGATCCCATCCCGCCGGAATTGCTCTCCTTGATCGTGCCGGTCAGCGGGCTCTTGGCCCCCACCGAGATCCTCCCGGAACACGGGGCGCCCGTGCCGGTCAGAATCCCCGGGGCGATGACCAGCTTGTTCTGGGCAGAAAGGGGATGGCAGGTGGCGGGCACCTCGCCGGCAACCACCGCGGAACTGAGACCCCTGCCGCCGGTTTGCAGGTACTCCAGGGTTGGGGTCTCGACACGAACGGAGAGATCCGACATGTTGACTCGGTAGACCACGGCCATGGTCTTGCACCTCCTTGGCGGGGACGCAGTTACGGACGGGCACAACGCCGACTGCTAGCGTAGGGGCTGGGGCGGCTTTCTGTCAAGGCAGCCCGGGCTGTTTCGGAGCCAAAACGCAGATGGTTTACCGGCCGCCAGTGGCCCCGGCGGGTGGATCAAGGGTCGACAGTTGGATATACTGTCGAGAGCGGCCGCGCAGCAAGGAAATGCGTGTCTGGCCGCTGCCGCCATGCGGCCATATTCCCCGGCACGGTCGTCGGGGCTGAACCGTCGCGCGATAACTCTACACGCACTGCGTGAATCGGGGAGCAACGGCTATGGATTATGTTCAACCGGCCTTGGTTGTACTCGTCGGCGTCGCCGTGGGCGGCGGCCTGGTGTGGCTGCTGATGCGGGCAAAGATCGAGCACGGCTACCAGCGCGGCAAGAGCGAGGGCGAAGTGGAACGGGTTGCCCTGGCTACCACGCTTGAACAAGAGCGGAAACAAACGCAGGAAAAACTTGGCGTGCTCGATGAGGCCCAGCGGAGACTGTCTGACGCGTTCAAGGCCCTGGCCGCCGAAGCACTCAAGAGCAATAACCAGCAGTTCCTGGAGCTGGCGAAGACAAGGCTGGAGACGTTTCAAGAGTCGGCCAAGGGCGATCTGGACAAGCGGCAGCAGGCCATCGGAGAGCTGGTCAAGCCGGTCAAGGAGTCGCTGGAGAAGGTCGACGAGAAGATTCGCGAACTGGAGAAGTCCCGCGAGGGTGCCTACCAGGGACTTCGCCAGCAGGTCAGCTCGCTTCTGGACAGCCAGAAGGAGCTCCGCTCGGAGACCTCGAAACTCGTCAAGGCCCTGCGGCGGCCGGAGGTGCGCGGCCGTTGGGGCGAGTTCCAACTCCGACGTACGGTCGAACTGGCCGGGATGCTGGACCACTGCGATTTCTTCGAGCAGCAGAGCACGGAAACCGACGACGGGCGGCTTCGCCCGGATCTGCTCGTGCAGGTACCTGGGAATTTCAACATCGTCGTCGATTCGAAAGCCCCGCTCGACGCCCTACTGGATGCGATGGAAGCACCGGACGAACCAACGCGCGCACAGAAGCTTGCCGACCATGTCCGGCAAGTCCGCACCCACATTGCGAACCTGGGGAAGAAATCCTATCCTGAACAGTTTGCGCCCGCACTGGATCTTGTCGTGCTGTTCCTACCGGGAGAAGTATTCTTTCGCGCGGCCGTGGAAGGCGATCCGGAGTTGATCGAGTTTGCAGTCAAGGCGAAGGTGATCCTCGCATCCCCCACCACGTTGATCTCGCTGTTGCGGGCGGTGGCTTGCGGATGGCGGCAAGAGGCCCTGGCCGAGAACGCCAGGGAAATCAGCGATCTGGGAAAAGAGCTTTATGACCGGTTAGCGACCATGACCGACCACATCAACAAAGTCGGTAAGGGTCTGAGTTCAGCCAGCGACGCATACAACAGGTTCGTCGCATCACTGGAGTCCCGCGTGTTGGTCAGCGCGCGGAAGTTCAACGAGTTGAAGGCCGCCGGCACGGCGGGCGAAATCGAGACGCCCTCGCAGGTCCAAACGTTGCCCAGAATGCTGCAAGCCCCGGAACTGCTTGCCCAGGCTGACCCAACTGCTCAATCGCCGGAAAACCAGGCAGAGTGAAAACGGCACGCGCCGCTTGCGACTTTACGGAGCGCGGTTGGATCGCTCGAATCAAGCATGTGCCGTAAGCGCACGAGATCATTCGCTTGCATACTGGACCTCGGCGGTGCGAACGACTTCGTCGCGGAAGTACCGGCTCAAATCACCGGGTGTGCGGATGTCCGTCTTGCGTCCCAGGATCCCGGACAACTCGCGTTCCATACCCGCAAGCCGGATCAGCCCGACTGTGGCTCCCGGCTGGAACTCCACCAGCACATCGACGTCGCTGTCAGAACGAAAATCCTCCCGTAGCACCGACCCGAACAGGGCCAGTTTGCGGATATGACGCCGCCGGCAAAAACCGGCAATCGCCTCCCGGTCAATAGGGATTGCAGCGGGCATCTGCGGGACTCCTTGCCATTGAGTATATCGTCCGAATGGCCGCCCTGACAACCGGTTTTCGGCCAGTCTTCCGCAAGCGGTTATTTGGGCGCGGGAACTTCCGCCAGCGGGCCGATGGTCACCGTGGTGTTGCGGGTGAGCGGATACTCTGATAAGACCTCCGCGATCTGCTGGGGCGTGATCGCGGCCACTTCTTCCAGGTCGTGGCGAACGCTGCGATACTCGCGGCGGTAGACCCAGTCGCTGGCGACGGAGAAGAGCCGGCCGCGGGGGCGCTCGCTGGAGAGGACGATCCGCGAGCGGACTTTGCTCTTGGCCTGGTCGAGCTCGGCCGGCGTGATGCCCCCGGCTTCGGCGCGGCGGTAGACGTCGAGGATCCGCTGGAGGTTCTCGGCGGCGCGGTCCGGGGTGCAGCTCATGTAGGTCATCATCAGGCCTGCCCCTTCGTACTCGCAGTGGCTTAGGGCCGCGTGTTCGGCCAGGCCGGGATCGACCAGCTCCCAGTAGAGCCGGCTGCCCGAGTCGTCGCCCAGCACCGTGGCCAGGAGCTTGGCGGCGTAGCGGTACGGGTCGGAGGCGGCCGGACCGCGGGCAAGCTGGAGCACGTATTGCTGGGTGGCGATCTCCTTCTTGAAGACTTGAAACTCTTGCCGCGGCGCGACCTGCTCGATGTTGCGCGAGTTTTCCGCCGGTTCCCAGGTTCCACAACACCGCTGGGCACCGGCGCAGAAGGCGTCGAAATCGATTCGGCCCGCACCGGCCAGAACGACGTTTCCCGGGCTGTAGCGCCGCCGGAAGTAATCGCGCATGGCCTCGACCGACAACTGGGTGATGCTATCGAGCGTACCGAGGGTGCTATTGCCCAGCGGGTGCGAGCCGTAATAGGCGGAGCGGCACTTCTCGTCGGCCCGAAACGGCGGCTGGTCCTCGTACATGCAGATTTCTTCAAGGATCACCTGCTTCTCGGTGTCGAAGTCCTCCGTTCGCAGCGAGGGTCGCAGCACGTCGCTGAGCAGCTCCAGGGCGCGATCCTGGCACTCCGGCAGCACGGCCGCGTAGTAGACCGTGTTCTCCTCGTTGGTAAAGGCGTTGTAATGGGCGCCCATCTCGTCA
>CAZUAM010000284.1:0-8952 GCA_964618095.1 uncultured Planctomycetaceae bacterium
TGTTCATCCTTTTGTTGTACCTATTGGGCAAGTTCATGGCGGCCGGTATCGGGCGCTTCTTCTGGTACCGCTTTGAACGGGGAATCCATCGGCTGCCGCTGATCCGCAACGTCTACTCTTCGGTCAAGCAGGTGAGCGACTTCCTGTTTACCGAGCCGGAAATTGAATACACCCGCGTGGTGGCCGTGGAGTATCCCCGCAAGGGGATCTGGTCGCTGGGGCTGGTGACCGGCGAGAGCATGCTGGACATCCGCGCGGCGGCCAACGAGCCCATCTTGTCGGTGCTGATGCCCACCTCGCCGATGCCGGTGACCGGGTTTACGGTCACCATCCGGAAGAGCGAGACCGTGGACCTGAACATCACCATCGAGCAGGCGTTTCAGTTCATCGTCAGTTGCGGGGTGGTCGTGCCTCCCCAACAATTGCAGCACATGCGCTCCGCTCCCGACGCCCTGCCCGCGCCGGCCGATTCCGCCCGGCCGGCAGGAAGCCAACAGGAAGTCGTGGATGGTGGGTAGTGGAGCGTGGATAGCCGGCAGGCCGGAGGTGGGCCAGGCTCCGCTCGACCCAGCCTAGCCCGGATTATTCATAGGCGTGCCACGGCCGTGCTGCCCTGGGTAAACCGGCAAATCTGGAGCACGGCTGACACAGCCGTGGCACGCGAATACCTACCCGACGATGGTCCTATGAATAATGCGGGCTAGAGGACTACCTCAGCACCGGGTGCGCGGTGCGGTTGGTCTTTCCGTTGGGCCTGCGGTGGAAGCCGATCGGACCGGAGCCGCGGTGGTCCTGGTTCCGCTGGCCGAGCGCCGCCCGGGCCCCGGGCCAGTCCCAGCGGCCGGTCTCGACGTGGCGGATCACCAAGAGCTTCTTGAGCTCCTCGATTTCCGCAAAGCTCAGCCCGTCGGTCTGGTGGACCACGGTCTCCACGTCGACGCCCGCCAGCAGTTCGGGATGCCAGCGCTCGGCAATCAGCCGCCGGCGGAGTTTGGCGTCGGGCTTGGTGAACTGGACGATCACGTCGATCCGGCCCGGCCGGCGGATGGCCGGGTCCAGCTCCCTAAGCGCGGCGTTGGAGGTAAACAGGTAGACGATCCCGGTCTTCTGCTCCAGGCCGTCGAGCTCGGCCAGGAAGGTGGCGTGTTTCTGGTCGTCGTCGTGTGTCTGGGGATCGAGCAGGGCGGTGTCGAAGTCGTCGAACAGGACGATCCCGGGCGAGGAGAGTTGAAACAAAGCCGGGACTCTGCGGTCGATCCGGGCGTCCTCGTACATCTCGGCGCTGATGCTTTTCCACTCCAGGCCGCTGCGGCGGGCCTGGGCGGCCAACCAGCGGCAGGCCATCGTCTTGCCGTTGCCCGGCTCGCCCAAAAGCAGCACGCCCCGCCGGGGGGCCACGCCGTATCGGGCCATTTCCGCGCTGCCGCGGCGGAGGAAGCCGATCGTGTTTTCCCAGAGCCGCTGCCGCTTTTCGTCCGTCACTACGGGCGGGCCTTGCTCCTGGCGGGCGCGAATCTCCCGCCGCAATAGACGGTAAAACCGCCGGTAGTCGCTGGACCGCACGGCCCAAAAGTCGCTAATCGCGCGGACGCGCAAGGGCACGCTCACCTTGACGATCCGTACCGCGCCTTGTTGTGTCTCCCATCGGTAGCGCTCCATGCCCACCGCCAGCGAGTGCCCGCGCTTGCTGCGTTCCAGCCAGAGCAGGGGTGGTTCGCGGCCCAGCCCTCGCCGCGCCTCGAGCTTCAGCAGTTTTTTCAGCGGCACCTCCATTTCCCACTCCAGCCAGACCGGCAGCGCAGCCCCGCCCAACAGCCGGCCAGCCTGGGCCAGGCAGTATTCGAGTTCGGCTTGATAGTCGGCCAGAAACATGGCTTTCCAACAAATCCTTGGGGCTCCAGGGGGCCGTCGCGGCAGCAACCGGTGGTTCTCCATCGATCCACTTCCGACCAACGTGTCCACGACTGGAGCCGAACGCGGCAAAAACGGGAATCGACGTAAGAGATACGGACACCGCTGCCGCCGTCGAGGTTCGCTTGGTGCGTAGGCTGGGTCGGGCGGATTGCACAAACCAGGCCGCCCGACTGGCGACGCAGAGAATCGGCAACCAGCGGACCTTGGAGAGGCGAAGCGAGGCCCAGCTTCCGGATCTTGCCGCTACGAGGCATCGGTGTCGGACTGGCGGACGTCGATACCGAGCCGCTCCATGCGCTGCTGCCATTTCTGGCGTGCCAGGCGGCGCATGTCGTCGATTTTGTCGGCCTCATCGACGATCTCGATGCCGATCAGCGTCTCGACGACGTCCTCCAGGGTGACGATGCCCTCCATGCCGCCATAGTCGTCGACCACCAGGAGGATGTGGGCCCGGTTGTCGAGCAACTCCTCGAGGACCTGGCCCAACGGCGTGGTCTCTTTGACGGCGCGGATCTCTCGCTTCAGATCGCGGAGCCGGGCCTCGCCGCCCTGGCGGTGTTTGCTGAGCAGCACGTCGGTCTTCAGCACAAACCCCACGACTTCGTCGCGGTCTTCGCCGTAGATTGGGATACGGGAGAAGCCCAGCTCGGCGTCGGCCTGGATAACTTCGTGCACCGTCAGATCCTGCTGGAGGGCAAACACCACGGTCCGCGGCGTCATGATGTCTTCGGCGCACAGGCTGGGAAACCGCAGCAGGTTTTTCAGCATCCGCGACTCCTTCTCCTCGAGTTGGCCCGCCTCCGCCCCGATATCGGCCAGCGCCGTGAACTCCTCGCGACTGAACTGGTGGACGGTCCTGCCGCGGGTCAACCATTTGGTCACCCGCTCCGAGACCAGGATCAGCGGGAAGAGCCCCCAGATCAACAACCGCACGAACTGGCCGGTGAGCGGAGCCAACCGTCGCCAATAGAGGGCACCCAACGTCTTGGGAATGATCTCGGAGAGGAACAGGATCAGCAGGGTCAGGACCCCCATCGCAATGCCGACGTAGGCGTCGCCGAAGTATCTGGCCGCCTCCGCGCCCGCGCCCCCGGCGCCCACCGTGTGGGCGATCGTGTTCAGCGTGAGGATGGCCGCCAGCGACCGGTCGATGTCGGCCTTGACCCTCTTGAGCACGCGGGCGCCCCACTTGCCTTCACTCTCCAGATTGGCGATGTACGACGGCGAGACGCTGAGCACCACCGCCTCGGCCACCGAACAGAGGAACGAAAACGCTAGAGCCGCCGACGCATAGACCAGCATCATCACCAGATGATGCGTCTGTCCCAGACGCGCGGGCTCGGCGGCCGACAAGGGCGCACCGTCCGCCCGTGCGGTCGCCGTGAGCAGGAGCCCGATCAGCAGGGCCCCGAGGATCGTGCGGGTTTTCGTCATATTGCGTGCCGGGTCGGGAAGAGACGGCGTCTTGGATCATATCCGAGGCAGATTGGGCCGTAAAGGGCACGAGACCCCCACGTCACCGGCCAATCACCCCCCCACCGTGCCCCGACGGCCGCTTAGGCGGTCCGCAGCGCGTCGCGGCGCTGCTCGATGCGCCGGGCCACGTCGAGACCGATCTCTTTGATTTCCGCGGCGATCTTGACGTCCTCGCCGAGGAAGATGCGAATTCCAACCACCAAGGGCTCGAGGTGGTCGCGAGACGGTGAATCCAGCAGGACTTGCAGGGCCCTTGGCGCCTCGCCCCGGGCCGCCAGCTCCACGAATAGGTCCACGGCGTTGTCGACCGTGTGCCTGACCCTCTTCTCGTCGGCGAGGTACTTCTCCGCCGTTTTCAGGGCCTCTTCCACTCTCCCCAGCGCGCATTGGATGGAAGCGAGCATGAGGCAATAGCCCGCATTGTGGCCGTCAATTTCAACGGCCCGTTGAGCCCACGGGAGAGCTCGCTCCAACATCGGCCTCTGGCCCAGCTTGAACAGTGCCCAAGCGCACGGACCTAACACATTGGGGTTGTCGGGCAACTGGGCGACCGCCGTTTTTGCGAATTCGACCAGGTGCTCCCGACGGTCTGGATAGAAATGGAGCAGAAACGCGATGAGCATCCCGAGGAGCTCCTTGTTGGATTCCAGGTCGACGGCCTTTCGGAAGGCCTCCTCCGCCTCCTCCGTCCGCGAGAGTCGTGCGTGCAGCAAGCCAAGTCTACCCCAGGGTGTGGCGTCTTCTGGCTCGATCTCAAGAGCCTTCCGATAAGCGCACTCCGCCTCCTCGAAACGGGAGAGTTCGTCTTCCAGGAGCATGCCTAGCGAAAGCCAGGCCGTGGTGTACTGCGGGTCGATCCCGACGGCGTTGCGGTAGGCATGTTCGGCCTCCTCAGGGCGGGAGAGATGGACGTGCAGCAGAGTGCCAAGGCGGTACCAAGCCAGGGCGAACTTGGGGTCGATCGCAAGGGCCTTGCGGCACGCCTGCTCTGCTTCCGCGAAGCGTGAGTGCCACCTATGAGAGGACTCTTCCTCCAGGGCATGGGCCGCCGCTTCTTTCGCTTTTGCAGGCAGTTCGGCCGCGCGCCGGCCGGCCCGGATCATCTGGGCCAGCGCATCCGGAACGTCGTCGAGCCCCGTGAAGGGGTCACGGAGCACCTCGACCAGCCTTTCGCGCGCCGAATCCACCGACAGCCGCTGCACCAGCTCATAGAAGAGCTGATAGTGATCCCCGCGCTCCGACGGCTCAAGATCGGCCAACTCCTGGGCGATCCGCCTGGCGGCCGCGATGAGCTGCTCGGGTTGGTAGAAGCCGATCATGAAGCGGACCACGGCGCGGACCCGCTCGGCGGGGGCGCCGCGGCGGCGGAAGAGATAGTAGACGTTGTACATCCGCTCGGCCACCTGGTACCACTTGGTCCGGCCCGGCTCGTCGAGCGTCTCTACCGCCCCGCGGTCGACGAGTCGCCGCAACAGCGAGCTGGTCCGGTTTACGTCCAGGCGGGCCGCCGCGGCGACTGCGCGGGCCGTCGAGGGGTCCCAGAGCTCGGCCAGTGCCAGGTAGACCTTCCGCTCGACGGCCGGCAAGGCGTCGAGATGGCTCTTGAAATACTCGGTGTGCTCGTCGACCAGGCCCACCAGGTCGCCCATCAACTGGCGGAGCGAGAGCCGGGCCCCAAATGTGGAGAGAATGGCGAGCAGCCGCACGTTGCCGCCGGTGAGGATCTGGATGGGACGCACCCGATCTCCTTCCAGGAGTTGGCCGGTCAGCGCTTCCCAAAGAACGCGGCACTGGTCCCGATCGAGCGGCCGCAGGTGCTGCACGCGGAACAGCTCGTACATCGCCTTGTCGGACTGGTCGATTTCCTCGAAGCGGCTGGTGGCCGTGGCCAGGAGCATCACGCGGGGTTCGTTCTGCAAGGTGTGGCGGAGCTTCCAGGCGTCGTCTGCACTGATCTGGTCACCCAGCAGGGTGTTGAAGCTTTCGACGATCAGCAGCAGACGTTTGCCCTGCTGGTCGGCGAAGGCCATCAACTGGCCGAGGGCCCGCTCGCGCATGGCGTCCTCATCCTGCCACTGCGACCCGTACTGGTCGTACTTCGCCTGCCAGCGGGGGTCCTTGGTCTGCTGGCCGAGGTGAAAGGTGGCCTCGAGCCAGAACTCGCCGGGCGTGGTGACCTGGTAGCTTTCCTCGGAAAAGATCAGCGGATACCAGCGGTCGCGGAGTTCGGCCTCGCGGTTGATCTCGGCCGCGACGCGCCGCACCAGCATCGTCTTGCCCGAGCCCCGGGGGCCAATCACCAGCACGTGCCGGTTCGCGTCGGTGCCGCTCTCACGGATGACTTGCAGCACCATTTGGAGGTCGTCGTGGCGGACCACGAACTGGTCGATCAGTTCCGCCGGAGTGAGAAACGCCGGATTGTACTTCATCACACGCTTGGCCATGGTCAGGCTCCGCGCTGGGAGGTCGGGATGTAGCCGAACCCGTAACGTGCCTTCCACCAGTCGCGGAGCAGCCTGGACACGAATCGGTACCGGTCGTCTTTCCGCGCGAGGTAGCCGTCGTGTTCGAGGACTTCGAGGACTTGCCTTTGGGCCTCGGGGACGGGCAACGAGCTGAACGCATAGCCCTGGGAAACCGCTGTTGTCGCCTCGGGCGTCAAATGCCCCGCGACGGCCGTTTCGGTCAGCAGCTCCAGGGCCATCGGGAAGATCTCCTCGCCGAGGACCATCTTGAGGCGCTCTTCGTAGTGTGTTAGCTCCGCATGGCCGCGAATGCTAAGCAGCTCGTTGGTGTAAACGGTCTCAACGTTGCGATGGGAGATCTCGTTTCGTCCTTGGCGGATGCACCAGTCGTGGGCATGACGGAAGAACATCTGCACGTGGTGGGGAATGCAGCAACCCAGCATCTCCACCATCTTCTTGGGCACGCCTGGCTCGAATTTCAGTTTGTACTCAGCGGCGAGCGCTTCCAGGCACCCGCAGGCAGTGTCTTCATCCCATGGCTGCAGTTCGAAGGGTTCGAAGTTGTTCAGGGTCGCGCTCAGGCCCCCCTGCCTGAGGACCGGCTCCAACCCGATGCTTCCCGAAAGGACGATGCGGATCTTCCCTTGGTGGCGAATGCTGTTGTCGCGGAGCCAGGAGAGAAACAGCTCCGCGTGCCGGCGGCGCTCCGGTGTGATCCGGTAGTCCGTACCTTTGAGGATGCGGTTGACGAGGATGGGGGCCTCGTCGACCAGAAGGAGCACCGGTGTGTCAGACCCGGCGAGCATGCCCATGAGTTCGTCGCCCTTCGGCTGCCATTCGCCGACGAGGTTGGCACGCAGGCTGATCCCGATTTCGCCGAGGTTGATGGCGTCGATGTGCTCGCGGAAACGCTCGAACACAGACCCGAAAACGTGGGTCAGCTTGTTCCAAAGCGGCTGGTGGGGATGGACCGCCAGGCTCAGCTCCACGATCGCGTCAGGCGCGGAGGAGCACTTCTGTAGGTCGACGAAGATGCTCAGATAGCGGTCTTGGAGTCGCCGGGCGGTCTCCTTCATCAGGCTCGTCTTTCCCATACGTCGTTGGGCGATCAGGAGCTGATGCGCGCCGGCGTGGATTCTCGAGACGAAGATCCTCAGGTCGGTCTCGCGCCCCCAGAAGCGGTCCCCCTCGACCCAGTTGCCGAGCCCCATTTTCAGTGTGCGACGGTCCATTTTCTTCCTCGCGGAGGATCAGAAAACAATATTGTTGGCAACGGTTCTGTTGGAATCTTAGTGCCTGCCCTCGGGAAAGTCAATCCTCGGGACTGTCTGTGACGGACAAACACGGGATTCTGGTGGCTTTAGGGCGCAGAATCGGAGGATTGGGCAAAGGTCACCCCTCGCTGGGGTGGCATTTGACTCAACGCTCGGCGTCATCTCACTCACCGCCCTCGCGGTAGGTGCCAGAAGAGGACTGCCTCAGATCCGTCAAGTGGTTGTGGTGCGTTTCACGCACCCGGCGGTTCTGGGTCTCGCCGTGTGCGTGGAACGCACCCGGAAGCACCTGTGCCCGCCAGCCCGCGGCACATACAATGGGGCACGAGCATTAGGAGAAGCCGTCGTGCCGAAGCCCAAGGAAGACCCGAAGCGCGAGCACCGGATCTCGATGGAGATCATCGTGGATGCCCACGATCCGGAAGAGCAGGCCGTGGGCTGGTACTACTACCTGGAGGAGAAGCTGGTGTTTCCGTTTACCGCCATCTGCATCGCCGAGAGGGCGATTTCTCCGTTGCGCAAGGGCGACGAGGTGGACGTACTCGAGCTGACTGCTGAGGACGAATGCCGGCACGAAATGTTTGTGGGCATGTGCTGGGAACGTCGGCCGCTGGCGGTCCCGTTGTCGCAGTTGAAACCCATCGCGGAGAGCGATAAGGAGACGAAGCAAGCCGTCGCCGACTGGCATTACTGGGTCGCTCAGGGCTACGAGCTTTAGCATCCGGCCGAGTGGTACCGGCCCGCTGCACATACACGCGGCTTGTGTGCGGCAAGTGCTGGACAGCCGGCCCGCCCGGACGGTTGCCCCGGTCAGCCCTGCGGGCTTCAGTCTCGTTTCTTGATCTTCTCGAGTTTTTTGATCTTGACGTTGCGGAAGTAGATTGGTGCCCCGGCGTGCTTTCCTTGGAGGCCGATGTGCCCCTTGGTTGCCAGTTTGGCCAGGGGGCGGCTGAGCCACGGCGGGATGGGGCTGCCGTCGGGGTTCTTCTTGGCCGAGGTCCATTTCCTGATGTCGAGCTTCGTGACCTGCTCGGCGTTGAGCACCACGGCGATGATCGGCCCCTTGCAGGTGACGGTCATCCGGTTCCACTGGCCGGGTTTTTTGACCGCGCTCTTGGAGGCAGCCAGGTGGCCGAAGATGGCGGCGCACTGCCAGGTCTTGGGGCTCTTGGCCCATTGGGGGGCATAGTCGTCGGCAATCTGGATCTCGACCGCGTTGGGGATCCAGTTCTTCAGGTTGCTGCAATAGACGATCACTCCGCTGTTGGTGCCGGGGGCGGTCTTGAACTCCAGGTCGAGAATGAAGTTCTGATACACGTTCTTCGACCAGATGCACTGATCCTCGGTTGCCGTGAGCACGCCGTCGCGCAGTGACCAGACCCCCTTGGGATAGGTCGCGTTGGAGAGGTCCTTGGCGAACAGACTCTCCCAGCCCTTGGTGTCGGGATGGGCCTTCGGCGGAGCGGCCTCGCCTGCGCGTGCCACGGCGCCTAATGCAAAACACACTGTCAGGAGCACAATCATCTTTTTCATCATCATCTTTCTCCCGTCTGGAACAGTTGATGACGACGCATAGCGCGCCCGGAAGGCCGGAACACGCCGCGCCGTGTGCCGAAGGCTCTACTATACTCCGATTCTCAGGAGCTGTCCAAGAACAACGGTTGACTTTGCCGTCCGCCGGAAGGGGGACAGTCCCCGAGATCCTCCAAGGTTGACCTTGGACAGTTCGTCGGGGGGAGTCACTGGCACCAAGCGGTTTTTGTGGACGATTTCGGTAAACCTTGGAAGGTCACGTTTCTCGTTCCGACGCTCCGCGTCGGAAC
>CAZUAM010000285.1:0-8944 GCA_964618095.1 uncultured Planctomycetaceae bacterium
GTGGTCGTCGTCGTGGGGCTCGTGCTCTGGTGGACCTCCACGAGTTCGGTGGACGGGGAGCGTATGACCAGAACCGCCAAGATCACAGGTGATCTGAACCAGATGGTGCAGATCGTCGAAATCAACCCCCACCCCAACCAGAAAGTGATCGACTATTACAACGCTCAGACCGCCGAGAAGAAGAAAGAGGTCGTGGCGGCCTGGAAACGCCTCTACGACGAGCAAAAGAGAAATAACCCCCTGCCGACGGTCCTCGGCGAGGATTTCAAGCAGGAATTCGAGGCCCTGGAGCCGTTAGAAGATCTCCGTTATCAGTTCCTCCAAAGGTACCGGGAGTTCATCGGCCGCCACATCCCCAAGCTGTTCGAGATGGCCGACATCCTCCGGCCGGCCCCCGTGGAGGAAGAGACCCCCGATCCGGACGCCCCGGGAGTCCCTCAGCCGCCGACGGGCCCTGCGGGTGCCTATCGTCCCAGTCTGAGCGGAAGGGGCAGTCTGAGTTACGACGGTCCTACCGGGCCGGGGTCCGTCTATCCCACGGACGTGACTGGGGAAGGAGGTCAGTACGGCCCGAAAATGATCGGCGTCGTCTATTGGGTCCCCACTGATCTCGCCGCGTTCGTGCAACGCTTCAACTGGCCAAGCCAGCCTACCACCCGGGACGTGGTACTGGCCCAGGAGAATCTTTGGGTCTACGAGGCGTTGCTGAGGATTATCAAGGAGACCAACGGGCCGGTGAAAAACCGCGACGACGCCGCGATCAAGGAAATCCGAGCCCTCCAGATCGGCGGGGACGCCGCCGCGGTCTTGCAGGGAGCGGCAAGCGGGGCCTTCGCGGCCGGGGGAGGCGGCGCTGGGAACACCGATACCAGTTTCGACGGCTACACGCCGCCTACCGGCCCGCCCGAATCGATGACGCCGACTGGAGGATACGGCGGGGGAGAACCCTATGCACCGCCGACCGAGAGCCGCTACGTGGACGAGACGGGCCAGCGGCTGGAGGTGGACGAGACGGGCCAGCCCCGCTACAAGGACGACCAGGGCCAGGTCTTAGGGCCCGGCCCCTACAAATTGATGCCCATCCGCATGCTGCTGCTGATGAACCAGAGCAAGCTGGCCAAACTGCTGGTCGAGTGTGCCAACTCGAACATGCCGGTCGAGGTCCGCAGCGTGTCGATGGGGATGGACAAGGGCACGATGCTGAACATGGGGTTCCCCACCCAGATCGGTCCGGCAAGTGGCAGGTCAAATTATGGTCCCGGCGTCGGCGGCGTCTACGATGGCGGCCGCCCTTCCCAGTATGACGGCGCCTATTCGGCGCACGGCCCGGGATCTTACGGATCGACCGGGGTTTTCGGGTCGACCGGGGTTTTCGGGCCGACCAGCGCTTCCGGGCCGACCGGGGCGGTGCAAAGAAGGACCTTGGACGTCCCGGTCGAGATCCGGGGAACCATCCGCATCTATAATCCGCCCAGTGAGGCCAAGCTGGGACAGGTAGCGGCGGCAGGAAGCCCGGCTACGCCCGCCCCAGCCACGCCCCCGGCGGCGGCGCCAACCGAACTGCCCCCGGCTACGCCGGCACCCCCCGGCGGGGCCCCGGGGGTCGCGGCACCGGCGGTAGGGCAACCGCCTACTACGGGCCAGAAGAAGCTCGACGCCCCGCCGGGCGGGCCGACTGACGGGCTTGGCACCGGGGGCCCAGCAACAGGAGCGAAGCCATGAAAGCCAAACTCAAGATGGACAAGAAAGCGATCCAGGAGTTCTTCGTCCAACACGTCGAGAAGATCATCTTCGCCGCGGTCGTGGTTTGCTTTGCCCTGATCGTCTACCGAGCGACGGCCCGGGAAATGTTCCCCACGACCCCCGACAACCAGCCGGTCACCCCCGACAAGCTGGCCGTCTACGCCGGCAGTGCCAAGGAATGGTGGGAAAAGACGGTTCCGGGTCCCGGGGACTGCCCGACTGGCGATTATCCCGCCATCGCCGCTCGAAGCCGGATTCCGATTGAGCTAGCCGACTACGATACCGAGCGTATCTGGGACCCCCCAATTATCGAACAACGCCGCAGGCGAGGCGAGCCCCCGCTGTATACGGTCGAAGGGCTCCAGGGCACCGCGGACTGCGGCCGGATCTCGATGATCGCCGAGGTAGAGGATGCCGCCGCTTCGCTGCCCCCCGGCGGTAGCGGGGCCACGCCGCGGATGCCGCCGAACGTCCGATCCGTCCCGGTAGAACGCGGCCAGCGCTGGGTGGTGCTGACCGGGCTGGTACCCTATGCAGAGCAGATCGAGATCTTCCAGGAGTACTTCAAGACCGCCCAAAAACGGAACCCCCAAACCGATTTTCCCGTATACCGCGGCTACATCGTGCAACGCGCCGAGCTGAGCAGTGCAGACGCAAATGACCCGGTCAACTGGAGCGAGACGTTCTACTCCCCGACTGCCACGAAGAAGGCGCTCAACAAATGGGGGTCCCTAAGGACCCAGATGACCTCGGAGGTCGTGGATCCGATCTTCCTCGACAAGGACGGCGTGAATAAAGGCCCGGTGCTCAGTTTTCCGCTGCCGCCATTGGTGGGCCGGGAGTGGGATGATTCGGTGGTTCACGATCCCGACATTCCGTTCTTGCGGCGCGAGTACGAAACGTACCCCCCCGAGGGGGCGATCGCGCCTGAGGGCGCGGTAGAAGACGACCCATTTGCTCTTCGTGACCCAAATCGTCCCTTTTACGACAGCTCGAGGCCCGTCTACACCCCGCCCTCAGGCGTTTATGAGGGGCCCATGGCCGGCCCTTATGTGCGCGGACAGGCCAACAGACCACCGAAACACCTGCTGTTCCGGTTTTTCGACTTCAACGTTGAGGCGGGAAAGCGGTACCGATACCGGGTTCGCCTGGTGCTCTGGAACCCCAACTTCGCGGTGGAAGACCGCTACTTGACCGACAAGCTCCTGGAAAAGAAGACACAAATCGAAGAGGAGGCCGAAAAGAAGCGCTCCGAAGGCAACACACGAGCGGCCACCGCGATCCTCCGACAGTGGCAATTAGTCGAGAGCAACTGGACCGAGCCGAGCGACGTGATCTCCGTGCCCCGCGACTCCCGGCTGTTGGCCCTCTCAGTGCGGCCGCCTCGCCCCGGCGCCGACCGGTCGGGCGATGTGATGGTGATCAGTTGGGTCGAAGACCGTGCAATCGAGGCGTTTTCGCAGCAATCAGTCGGCCGGGGTAAGGTGGCCAATTTCCTCGGTCGCCGCTTCCCCGAGACCAAACAGCCCCGAAAGTCCTCCAAGAGCCCCCTCGCAGAAGTACCGTTGTACGCTCCGCCCGAAGGCCTGGAAACCGGCCTCGACGAACCTCCCCTGGTGGATTACCTCACCGACACCCTGGTGCTGGACATGCGCGGCGGGGAGACGATCCCCGGCAAGGATCGGCTGAAGCGGCCGGGGGCCATCCTCCTGCTGGATCCGGACGGGGCCTTGGTGGTCCGCCACGAGTTGGACGACTTGGCCGAGTGCAACGAACTCCAGCAGCAGACCTCGACGCTGGAACAGCCCGGGGCCGGGTATTACGACGGCTACGGGCGGGGCTACGACGAAGGCGGCAACCTGGACGCGCTGCGCGGAGGGGGAAGCAGCTATGACGGACCAACGGGCTGGCCCCGGCGTGGAAGGCGAGGCGGTTACGACGGACCAGCCGGAGGGCCCCGCCGCGGAGGCCCCAGGAGCTACCAGCGCCCGGGAGGGAGGGGGACCGAGTGGCCGCAACCGCCGACGTCACCCCCGGCACCACGTCGTCGCTGACCACAGGCCCTTGGCGTGAAGCTGCGGGCACCGGCACGGGGCGGGCGATCGGCTCCGCGACGTTCTATTCTCAGTAGTTCCAAGTTGTGGGGGAGGGTGGCTGGGGTCGAACGGAGTGAGCCCCCAGGCCCCCGGATTTCCGGGGGCTCGCTGACGCTCGACCCCGGCCACCCCAAGTCGGACCATCCGAACTTGGAACTACTGATTCTCTTTCCGATCCGGCGTGGGCCGGCCGCCGTCGGGGCCGTGCTTTGGCCCCCTCTGTTTGCCGCAAGACCGGGTTTCTGCGGTACGGAAATCGGTGATCCCGGGCGGAGTTTGCGCCAAACCGGAAATCTCGCCGAAGTGCCCTTGACCCAAATCGCCGCTCCCGGTATTTAACCGCTCCCTTCTACCGAATCTCCGTAAGACAAATCGAGCAGCCTGTCATTTTGGGCGTCTCGCGTGCAGCCTGTGTGCCCACGCGGCGCAACTTGAACTCCGTAGCCGGAGCGTAAGGGCCTTGCGGCCATCTTGCACGCGGAGGAGGAAAACTTCGGAACCCCCTGATCGGTTCCACCCGGGGGAGTTCTGTGAGTCTCGAAAGGAGAACCGTGTTGAAAACGAGCATCGGGATACTTGCCGGCTGGATTGCAGCCGCTGCGAGTCTTTCTGCCGCCACCACCATGGCCGGACCGCTGGGGGGAACCACGGGAATTCTGGCCGGCACCGCAACTCTGGCACAGGCCACCCCGTCGGCTGCTGATCCAAAAGACAAACGCCAAGAGGCCGGCGATTTGCTTCGCCGGGCTCGCCAGGCGATGGCCGAAGACGACCTGGCGGCGGCCGAGTCGTTGATCTCCGGAGCCGAAGCGCTTGGCGTGCGGTATAGCCTTCTGCACGTGGGAGACACGCCCAAGAGGGCACGCCGCGACCTTCAGCGGAAACGGAGCGCGGCCGACGGGGCTCCCACTCCCACCGGCCGGCTCTTCTCCCACCTGTCGTTGAAAAAGAAGGCCTCGCGGACTGACCCGTTTGCCGCGCGTGCGGGCAGTTTCTCGACCACAAACCTTCCCGAGAGCGGCCGCCCGGCCGCCGAGATCCGTGTGCTCGCCGGCAACCCGGACGAGCCGGCGATCGGAGCCAATCGGCCCAGGCTGAGGGAAATTGCCCCCCTGCCACGAGTCGGGGCGACCAGTCCGATCCGGCCGTTGACCTCCTCCGGGCCGTCGCAGTTGCAGTCTCCCCCAGGAAGGGCGGTCGCCGTGGCGCCGCCGGAGAGGAATCTGGCGCGTCTGCCGGCAGTCCTGGCGGGCGTGAATGCCGCCGATGCGGCTGCAAAGAGCGAGGCGATCGAGGGCAGCAGCCAGGGTCTCCTACTGCAAGCCCGCCGCGCCCTGGCCTCCGGCGACGTTCGGCAAGCCTCCACACTGGTCAATCAGGCCAAGCGGTTACAGGTCAGCTACGCACCGTTGGACGATACACCGGAAAGAGTCGAAGCCGCCATTCACCAGTATCAGGAGGTGGCCGCGGAGCCCAACCAGACCGAGGCTCAACGCCGCAGGAAGGTAAGGATGCTGATGGGGCAGGCCGAGGCGCTGCTCCGCTACGGCGACCATCAACGGGCCGAGCAACTGGCGACCCGGGCTTCACGCGAAAAGCTCACCTACGGCCCCTTCGAGGCCCGGCCGCAAGACCTCCTGGGGCGGATTGCAGCCACACGCCGGCAAGCCGAACCACCGGCAACCGCGTCGCCCCCCGGCATCGCGGTGGCCAAGTCGCCGGATACCCCCGGACCGTCGTTGGCTGCCAGGCAAAAAGCCGTGGAGTTGGCGCGAGAAGCTCGCGCCGCGTTGGAGGCCGGGCAGTTGGCTCGCGCGGATACCCTGGCCCGCCAGGCCCAGCAAATCGGCGTCCCCGACTCCGCCTACGCCCGCGGCCAGGACCGGCCGGGAGTGGTGCTGTTTGATATCCGAAAGGCGCGCCTGGGTGATAGGTTGGAAGCCGGGAGAGCGGGCGGGCAGTTGGTCAGCCCGGCTACCGGGACCTGGCCGGTCGATCGCAACGCCTCGCGTGCCTCGTATGATCCGTCGAACGATCCGACGCGGAACCTGCGGGCGGCCTACCAGCCACCGCGTTCCCCGGCCGCTGCCGGACCACTCGATCTGGCGCAACGGACGCCCACGCTGGCACCGCTGGAACCCCTTCCACCCGTTGAGCCCATGCCCCCCCCGGCCGACCCCAACGCTCAGAGCGGCCAGGCGCTGTTTGCCCAGGGGGAAGCAGCCCTAAAGGCCCACGACACGCAACGTGCCTATCAGTATTTCCGCCAGGCGGCCGACCATCTCGACGAGCTCGATCCGATCACCCGCCAAAGCCTTCAAGAACGGCTGCAACTGCTTTCGGTGTCCAGGGGAAATGGGGATCGCGGCGGGCCGACCGGCTCGATAGTCGACCAGACGGCTGCCCAGCAACAGGCACTCGCCCGGCAAGTCTACGCCGACATCGCCCACCAGGCGGCCAAGGGCCGGGCCATGCTCCAGAGCGATCCCAAGGGGGCCTTGGCCCTGATGGAGGAAGCCCGCCAAGCCGTCGAGCTGGCAGGCCTGCAACCCGTCGTCCGCGAGCAGTTACTCCGGCTGGTGGATCGCCATCTGGCCGACATGCAGCAATTCATCGAGCATAATCGCGGACGGATCGAATTGGAGGAAGAGAACCAGCAGACCCGTGACGAAATCCAACGCGAGCAGAAGCTGAAACTGGACATCCAGGAAGACCTCGCCCTGATGGTGGACGATTTCAACAAGAAGATGCAGGAGCAGCGCTACGCCGAGGCCGAAGTGGTGGCCAAGCGGGCGGCGGAGCGGGCCCCGGACGAGCGGGTCGTTCAGCAACTCCTCAACCAGTCCAAGTTCGTCAAACAGTTCTTCAGAAACCAGGCGATCCAGGCAGCCAAGGAGCAGGGGCTGCTCGATGCGCTGGCGGCCGTGGACGCATCCTCCATCCCCTTCGACGATCTCGATCCCTACGTCTTTCCCGACGTCAAGACATGGGAGGGACTTTCCACCATTCGTTCCAAGTTGTTGCGCGAACAGGGCCGGCAACGGTCGCCGAAGGAGCTGGAAATCGAACGCAAGCTGAGGACCCCCGTCTCGCTGGCGTTCGCCGACAAGCCGCTCAGCGAAGTGCTCGACTACCTGGCCAAGCTGACCGAGATCAACCTCTACCTGGACCCGCAGGGGTTGGCCGAGGAGGGGATCACCAGCGATACCTCCGTGACCATCGAGGTCCGCCACGAGATCATGCTCAAGAGTGCCTTGAACCTGATCCTCGAGCCGCTTCATTTGAGCTACGTGATCAAGGACGAGGTGCTGAAGATCACCAGCGAGCAGCTCCGCGACTGCGAGGTCTACATCGAAAGCTACAACGTGGCCGATCTGGTGGTGCCCATCCCCAACTTCGTCCCCGGCGACGCCGGGCTGGCCGCCGCCTACCACAAGGCCCTGGGTAACGTGGGATTCGGCGGCTCGCACGGCATGGCCGCCCCCCCCTTGGCAGTCATGGCCAGCAGGGAGGGCGGCCGCAGTGCCGCCGCCATCAACCCCGCACTGCTCGCCCAGGTCTCCGCACCCGGCCAGCCGGGCACGGGCATGGGGAACATGCCCACGGGATTTGGTCCCGGCGGCCTCGGGGGCGGCTCCCAGGCCGATTTCGACAGCCTGATGGACCTGATTACCGCCACCATCGAACCCACCAGTTGGGACCAGGTCGGCGGAGCCGGCTCGATCGCCCCCTTCGAGACCAACCTCAGCATCGTCGTCAGCCAAACCCAGGAGGTCCACGAGCAAATCGTCGATCTGCTGGAACAGTTGCGGCGGATGCAGGACCTCCAGGTCACGATCGAAGTCCGCTTCATCACGCTCAACGACAACTTCTTCGAGCGGCTGGGTGTGGACTTCGACTTCGACATCGACGACAACCTGGACCGGCCGTTCCAGGTCTTCGGCCGGCAGGACCCCACCGCCTCGACCGCGTACGTAACAGATTTCACGGCCAACACAGGGGCAGCTCGAGACGTGCTGGACCGCGATCACAAGACCGACAATGTGACCGTGGGTCTGGGGCTGCCGGACGTCTTCTCGGCGGATCTGGACATCCCCTTCAGGCAGGGGAGTTTCCAGATGGCCGTGCCGCAGTTCGGCGGGTTTGCCGCCGACGCGGGAGCCCAGATCGGCTTCGCCATCCTCAGCGACATCGAGGCGTTTTTCTTCATCAACGCCGCCCAGGGCGACCGCCGAAGTAACGTGCTCCAGGCGCCGAAGGTCACGCTGTTCAACGGCCAGCAGGCCTACGTCTCCGATACCTCGCAAAGCCCGTTCGTCGTCAGCGTGATCCCCGTGGTGGGCGACTTCGCCGCGGCGCAACAGCCCGTGATCGTCGTCCTCTCCGAGGGGACCTTCATGACGGTCCAGGCCGTGGTCTCCAACGACCGGCGATTCGTCCGGCTGACGGTGGTGCCCTTCTTCAGCCGGATCGGCGAGGTGAACACCTTCCAGTTTACCGGCTCGGAGACCACCACCACCAACACCACCGCCGAGGGCATCCAGGACGAACCCAACGACAGCACCCGCAGCTCGAACGCCTCGACCGTCACCCGCCAAGGCACCACCGTCCAGTTGCCCACCTTCTCCTATGTGCAGGTGACCACCACCGTGAGCGTACCCGACGGGGGTACGGTCCTGCTGGGCGGGATCAAGCGACTGAGCGAGGGCCGAAACGAGTTCGGCGTGCCGATGCTCAACAAGATCCCCTACCTCAACCGGCTGTTCAAGAACGTGGGCATCGGCCGCGAAACTCAAAGCTTGATGATGATGGTCACCCCACGGATTATCATCCAGGAAGAGGAAGAGCTGGCCCAGACCGGCTACACGCCCCCGTAACCCGGCTCCGATGTTGAACCACCCTCGCTGCCAATCGCCCTCCCCAGGCCGTCGCCGGCTTGCCCCCCTTCCCATTGGGGCGGCAGGTTCTCTGCCACCCCAATGGGCGGGCGATGGCCATCTCTTGGCGGCGGAAATCGGCGGGCGCGGGAGGCGACCCGAGTCGCCTCCTGCGAGTCACCAGACGCGGTCGCCTGTAATTCACGCCGGGGCCAGGGTCTGCAACTC
>CAZUAM010000286.1:0-8907 GCA_964618095.1 uncultured Planctomycetaceae bacterium
AGACATCCTCCTTGATTTCAGGTGCGCGTCGGGAATTTTTTCACAGGCTCTGAGTTGACAACCCGGCGCCTTTCTGATAGACTCCAATCCTTAGATTGTGCGTTGGTGGTCGGCCCTTTTTTGCTTTCTAGGGCCGACAAACAGGGAACTCCGGTGCAACTCCGGGACGGCCCCGCCGCTGTGACCGAGTGTAACATAGGTCAGCCCAGTCTTTAGGCCATTGTCGTGCATCGGCGCCAGACACCGCTGTTGTCTGACGCCGCGATGAGAAGGCCGGGCCGGCCGAAGCTCGGAAGTCAGAAGACCTACCGACGCGGGACATGCAGCACCCTGCGAGGGACAGGAGTTGCGAGTTGGTCAGTTTTTAGGAACCCGCGTTTGATCGGCGGCTGCTGTCACGTTCATCGCTTGCGCGCCCTGGCGGGCGAGCCAAGCGACGGGCGGCTGTCGTCGGTGCGCGCCCTCCCATGGTCTTCCGCTCCAACAGTTCCGCGGCCGGAGAAGCTTTTCTGCGGAAGCCCTGCCGCTCCCGGCGGATCCGCCACGCCTTTACCCTGATCGAGCTGCTGGTCGTGGTGGCGATCGTTGGCGTCCTGATTGCCCTGCTGTTGCCCGCCGTTCAGGCCGCCCGTGAGGCAGCCCGGCATGTATCCTGCTGCAACAACCTCCGCCAGATCGGCATTGCCTTGCACGCCTACCATGAGGTCCACGAGTGCTTTCCCCCCGGGGGGATCGAGCGGCGCTCCGCCAGATACCCCAACGGCCGGCAACTCGCCTGGTCGGTCTTCCTCCTGCCGCACCTCGAGCAGCGATCGCTTTACGAAACGCTCGACCTCAGCCGGGCCTTCGACGCCCCGGAGAACGCCCAAGCGGCGGCCAGGGTGATTCCCACCTACCTCTGCCCGAGCGTTCCCCGCGCAACCAACCTCGTCCAGGGACGCGGCGCCTGCGACTACGGCGGCATCTACGGCCAGCGGATCACCGGCCCGAACTTTCCCCCCAAGGGAACCATGATTTACAACCGGGCGATCAGCATCGGCGAAATCCGCGACGGAACGGCCCACACGCTGATCGTCTCCGAAGATTCCGCCTGGCAGGACGGACAGTGGATCAACGCGCTGAACGTCTTCGACCAGGCGTTCCCCATCAACCGGGCCCCGCCCTTTGAAAACGACATTCGTAGCAATCATCCCGGCGGAGCCAATGGTCTTCTGTCTGACGGTTCCGTGCGGTTTCTCAACGAAAACATGGAGCTCAGCACCTTGGCCGCGATCTGCACCCGGGACGGCGGAGAGGTCGTCGGGGAGTTCTAAACCCAGTCACACCGTTCTAAAACCAAACTGTCTAACCGCCGCGGCAACGCGGCAAAGGAGGAACGCAATCATGTCCCAGCAACCGATCCGTCACGCCCGTGTGACCGGGACCCTGCTCGTGGCCGCCCTCGGCCTCAGCCTGGCCGCCGAAGGCCTTCACGCCTCGAACATCATCACCCCCACCGGAAACTACGCCGCCGGATTCACCGCCGACGACTACTTCACCGACCAGGGATCGATTGACGCCTTCGACGTCCGGGGCGACCGGGTGGTCATCTGGAACGCCGCCGGCGTGCAAATCCTCAACCGCATCACCGGCGCCCTGGAGGAATCCCTGGGCGGCGTCCCCCAGGCCTATCTAGACGCCTACCCCGAAGCCGATATCTGGAACACCTTCACCACCTTCGACCCCAGCGGCGATTCGGTCTGGGTGGGGTTCAGCCACCAAGGCAATCTCGACGACCGCATCTACCACGTCGTCAAACACGGCCAAGACAACTGGCAGTGGACCCACAAGGCCACCCTGACCGGAAACCTCGAACTCGTGTTCTACGGCGGAGAGGCCTATGCCTCGGCCAACCCGGCGGCTCCCTCCTGGGGGACCGAGGCGGCCGTCTACCGGGTCGATACCACCGCACCCGGCGGTACCCACGACCTGATCGCCCACGTCGGCGGCTATTCGGCCGGCCTGGCCCTCGACGCCCAGGGCAACCTCTACTACGGCTCCTTCCACCTCACTGAGGACTGGCAGCATTCCTATGGCGCCCTCTACAAATTCGCCGCCGAAGACGTCGCCGCGGGAGACCTCGACACCGACGACGCGCTCATCCTGACCAAGCTGCCCTACGGCGCCGCCGACACCGAGGTGGACGACGCCGGCCTGGTGATGGTCGCCCTCAACGCGGCTGGAGAGAGCGGCCCGAACTACGTCGCCGCCTGGGACGGTCAAAACACCGGCAGTGGCGACTATTACGACATCATCGCCACCGGCAGCGGGGACATGGGGAACTTCCTCGTCGGGCTCAAGGCCCTCGGCGACTTCACCCACGGCGGCATCCTCTACATCAACGACGGCAAATGGGGCGAGCCCTACCCCGGCATGGCCGGCATCCGTGTCGTGCCCGAACCGTCCACGATCGTGATGATCCTCGCCGCCGCACTCTGCGGTGCGCTCTGCCGGCGCCGCCGCCGGAGCAAAACCGAAAAGTAGACCGTTCCCTTGCGCCGAGCCCCCCCGCACCCTCTCTACTTCTCCCCCACTATACGCAACCGATATCCCGCCACCCGGAACACCCAAAACGATCCGACCAGCAACGGCGGGTCCAGCACGAAGAGCATGACGAAGTACCAGAAGTCACCGCGAAACCGAAAGCTGATCAGCCACAGACCCCCGCCAACCACAGTGCCGACAAGAACCGGCGCGATGATCCGCGCGGCCGGCCGTGTGCCCAATGCGGTCCACAGCACCGCCCATCCCATCATCGCATGCCCGATCAGACACACGACCAACTGCCAGTCGGACAAAAGCCCAAACGGCAGCGTGTCGTAGGGGGCAATGTACTGCAGCGTACCCAGCATCACAGCCAACGCAGTCATCCACCCCAGCAGATAGGCGATCGAGAATTGCAGTCTTTTCGGCTCGGCCGCCGAGTCCTCGGCCTCCGGGGCGGATGATCCGTCCACCAGCCCCAGACCCAGCCAGCGGCCCACCAGCAGCGGCACACTGACCACAACCGTCTGGGCCGCCAGCAGGACGGCCCAACTCGCCGGTTGCGGGGCGGCCGGCAACCGGGCCAACGCCCAACTCCAGATGGCCGCGACCACCACCGCGCCGATCAGCCGCAACGGGCCCGTCGTCCTGCCAAGGGCCAGCCAGACCGCCATCAGGCTCACCTGGCTGAGTTGGAGTGCCCAGGCCAGGATCAGACTGGGATGCGGAAAAGGCCGATCCTCTGCAATCGCCAGGACACAGAAGTCGACCAGCACCGTCGCCAAAACCAGCAGCCCAATCAACAAACGGGAACCCCTCATGGCCCGATCCTACCCCGACTCCCGGCCGATTCCAAGATCGCCGCACGACCCCGCAGGGGGGAAATGTTGCATTCTCCCCGCCCGCCGGGCAAAATATGGCGCCTGTCGCCACCCGACGACCCCTCGGGACAGATCGAAACACCCCAACCGCACAGAGTGAGGCCCCAGCCGTGTCCAGCCCAGCCGTGCAACCGATTGTCGCCTTGTTGGGCCATCCCGTGGGCGGCAACCCCACCCAGTACATGATCGAGAAGGCCTTCGCCCACCACGACCTCGACTGGCGCTACCTCACCTTCGAGGTGACCGCCGAGGAACTCGGCGACGCGATACGCGGGATGCGGGCGCTGGGCTTCTGCGGCGGCCACCTGGGCAACCCCCACAAGCAGGCCGTCATCCCGCTGCTCGATCGCACCACCGAAACCGCCGAAATGGTCGGCGCCGCCAACCTCATCTTCCGCGATGACGACGCCCTGGTAGGCGACAATACCGAGGGCAAGGGCCTACTGCGCTCCCTCCGCCGAGTAACCGACCCGGCCGAAAAACGCATCGTCCTGCTGGGCGCCGGACGCATAGCCCGGGCCGTCGGCGTCGAGTTGGCACAGACCGCCCCGGCCGAAATCCTCGTGCTCAACCGCTCCCCCCAGCACGCCCGCAGCCTCGTCGATCTGCTCAGCGACAAGTTCCAGACCCCCGCCTCCCTGGCAGCCTGGGAGGACGACTACCACGTTCCGCCCGAGACCGACGTGCTGATCAACGCCACCGCGATCGGGCAGGAAGACCCCGACGCCCGGGTGCCCCTCGCGCTGGACACCTTGCGCCCCGAACTGATCGTCGCCGACGTCACCGCCGATCCGCCTCACACCCGCCTGCTCCGCGAAGCCGCCAACCGCGGCTGCAACACGCTGGACGGCCTGGGCATGTACATCGACCAGATGGCCATCGGCTTGAAGCTCTGGACCGGCGTCGATCCCGACTGCGACGTGATGCGCGAGGCGATCGAAGAATTCCTGGAGCTGTGATTCTCCAGCCGCGAACCGCCAGAACGTTTAGCCGTCGCCGGCACGGCGACGATACCCGACACCATGACCAACCACGTCCCCGGCCTGTTCCTCAGCGGCACCGACACCGAGGTCGGCAAGACCTACGTGGCGGCCCTGATCGCCCGGGCCCTGGTCGCTGCCGGACACCGCGTCGGCGTCTACAAACCGGCCGCCAGCGGCTGCCGACGCCAAGGCGACCTGGTGGTCTCCGACGACGCCCTGGCCCTCTGGCAGGCCGCCGGCCGCCCCGGCGAACTGGACCGTGTCTGCCCCCAACGCTTCCTGGCCCCGCTGGCACCCCACCTGGCCGCCCGGGCCGAAGGCCGAGAGCTCGACACCGACCTGCTCCGCAGCGGACTCGACTATTGGAACGCCCGCAGCCAGATCATCCTGGTCGAAGGCGTCGGTGGGCTGATGTCGCCGCTGGGCGAAGAAGACTACGTGGCCGACCTGGCCCAGCAGTTCGGCTTCCCGCTGATCATCGTCTCCCGCAACACCCTGGGCACGATCAACCAGACGCTCCAGACCCTGATCACCGCCGCCACCTTCCGCGAGGGCCTCCCCATCGCCGGCGTGGTCCTCAACAACTCCACTCCACCCTCCGACGACGCCAGCCTCGCATCCAACCGCCAGGAGCTATCCGCCCGCTGCGTCCCCCCCATCCTGGCCGAAGTCCCCTGGCAGGCCGAGCAATTCGACGGGCGGCTCAACTGGTTCGCTTTGGCGCGGTAGGGATGGTCCTCAAACTGTTGGCCAAATGCCAACGACACTGCGGGGGGCAACAGTCGAGTAGCGTGCGTGCTTGCACGCACCATGCGATTCGGCGACCCCAGCCAATTGCCGACCCCAACGATTTGCCGACCCCACCAGATGGTGCGTGCAAGCAACCACCCAACCACAACCCCCGCCCCAACGCGATCCTACGTCGTCGCCGCCATGACCTCGACCTCGTTTTCCGCGTGATTCTCCGCCCGGCTCGTGTCGATGCCCAGTCGCAGCGTCACGCTCCAGCGGCCTTCCCGATCGGGCTTCACGTGCCAGTGCGGCAGCACCGCGACCGACTGGTGGATCAGCTCGAAACCGCCCTCCGACTGGCTGACCGTCTCCACCGGGAAGGCCCAGAAATGCGTCGCGTGCGACGCCGTCAGGCCCACGTCGATCCCCAGCCACTGGTCCGTCAGGCCCAGGCCGGTGATGTCGGTCAGGTCCAACTGCGAGCCCAGCCGGCCCAGGCGGTTGCCCTCCGCGTCGTAGAAGTAGCGGTCGTCGGCGTCGGCCGGCATCCCGGCAAAGTTCAGCTCCACCGCGAAGTGCAGCCGCCGGTCCTGGGGCAGACCTTCCAACAGGTAGGCAATCTCGAGCGTCGAGCTGCCGGCCTCCAACGTCAGCCCCTTGGTGATCCGAAGCGGCACGCCCAGGGCATTTCCCTCGCGTGTCAGTTGGACCTGGATCCGCTCGGGGTTGCGTCGCAACCGGGCCTCGTAGCTGCCCTCGGCGAAATCGCCCTGGGCGGCGGCCTGGCCGGAGGCCACCGCCTGGAGCGTCACCTCGTCGTCGTAGAAAAGGTCCAGCAGGCCCTTGCGAGGATGGTCGTCGTACTGGATCCGCTGTTCGAGGTTCTCCTGTTTGAACACCACCCGGTCGTGGATGCTGGCGCACCCGTCGTCCGCCTCGGCGGCGCCGGCCAGGATTCTGCGGTGGTAGGCCTCCGGGCGTCGGGTGAGCGTGGCCAGGAGGTTGTGGCGGACGCTGCGGACGTCGAGTTCCACCAGTTGTCCGCCGCGCTGCGGGGCGATCAGTGCCAGCAGCTTATCGTTGGCCAGCCGGATCTCCTTCCGGCCGTCGAAGTTGAAGTCCTCGGCCACGGCCTCGATCCAGGTCTGCGGCCGCCCGGCCGCCTGCTCCAGAAGGTTGTCCGCGGCGATCAGGTGGTGGTAGACGGCATTGCGCAGATTGGGCAAATAGATCCCCCCGAAGGCCCCGTGCCAGTAACCACAGTTGCACTGGCCCCGATAGAGCTCCCTTCGCGCCTGGTCGATCACCGGACCGCTGGCGCCCCCGTCGACGGCCTCTTGAAGCCGGCGGCTGACCATCATCATCCGCGCGTACATCTCGTCGGCCTCCGGGTACTTGACCCGGAAGTTCCGCCAGAAGCCGCCCCGGACGAAGCATCTCAGGGCAGGCCAATGCGGGTGTTGCCCCATCTCCTCTGCGATCCGCTCGTACTCGGCCAGCCGCTCCGCCGGCAGTGCCCATTCGGTCATCTCCCGATAGCTGCTGTCGGGCAGGTAGATCTTGCCCAGCGGCGGAACGTTGTCCAGCGCCTCGCCCGGCGTGGTCACCTGGATCCAGTCCTGGTTCGCTACCAGGGCGTCGAAGAACCGCCTCAGCCAGCCGTCGTCGTAGACGTGTTTGCGGGTCTCGGGCCAGGTGCCGAACTTCTCGCCGTCGTCGGCAAAGACCGCGATCGCCCCGGCGTGCTCTTCGGCCGTCTTGGCCAGGTGCTCGATGGTCTGCTCGGGCGATCCGAAGGGGATCAGGTAGCGCAGGCGCTCGCTGCCGGGAAAGACCGACATCACCCGCCCCTCGTCCTCGGTCAACAGGTAACCGGCCAGTTGGGCTTCGGTCAGACCCGCGTTCTTGAAGTGAAAGTCGTCCAATAACGTGTATTCCATCCCCGCAGCGGTCAGGTCGCCGGTGAACGACTGTTCCCAAACCCGTTCGGCCACCCACATCCCCCGGACCGTGGTCTCGAAGCGATTCTCCAGCCAGCGCGTGTAGCTGCGGATCTGCCCGATCCGATCCCGCGAAGGAATCATCGCCAGGATCGGCTCGTAAAAGGCCCCACCGAGGATCTCGATGCGTCCTTCAGAAACCAGCTCGGCCAGGCGATCGACGTAGTTGGGCTGGTTGGCCGTGAGCCACTCCATCAGCGAGCCGCTCACGTGCAAAGCGAGCTTCAGCGGCTGGCAACCACTGAACAGCTCGAGAAACGGCCGGTAGCTGTCTTCGTACGCCCGCTCAAAGACGTGGTCAAAGTTGCCAATCGGTTGATGGTTGTGCAGGGCCAGAATAAAGCGGATGCGGTTGGGCATGGCAGGAGGGCGTGGTGTTCTTCGGAAAGAGGTTGGACGTTCGTGCGCTCCCTTGTGGATCCGGGAGTGAACTGCGGTTAACTTCTTAATCGGCAGCCACAGCCCATCTTATCCAGTTTCCCTGGCCGGAATATCTTGTGATTCCAGGGATTCAACCTCGATTTCCCGCAAGAACGCGGCCGCTTGCTCGGGTGGCACCGGGTTGATGTAAAAACCGGTACCCCATTCAAAACCGGCCGTCTTCGTCAAACTCGGAATAATCTCCATATGCCAGTGATAATGCCCCAACTCCTGCGTGTCAAAGGGGGCCGTGTGTACGATGTAATTGTAGGCCGGCTGGTCAAGGGCCGTCTCCACCTTCGCAATCACCTGCCGCATCAACCCCGAAAGCTCGTCCACCTCGTTCTTCTGGATGTTCTCGTAGTGGCTGGCATGTGTCTTCGGCAAGATCCACGTCTCGAAGGGGAACCGGCTGGCAAACGGACACAAGGCCAGAAAACCCGGACTGTCCACCACCACCCGCTTCTCGCTGGCCAACTCCTGCTGGATCATGTCGCAATACACGCAGCGGCCCCGATAATTGTAAAACTCCAGCGAGCCCGTCATCTCTTCCCACACGTAGATCGGCACGATCGGAGTGACGATCAGTTGGCTGTGCGTATGTTCCAGCGAGGCCCCCGCCGCCGCCCCCACGTTCTTGAAGATCATCCCGTAAACCAGCCGGGGGTCCTTCTTCAGATCCACCAGCCGGTCGCGGTAGACCCAAAGCACCTCCCGGAGCTGCTCCTCAGACAATTCCGAGGTGCTCAGCAGGTGCCGGGGCGATTCGATGATCACCTCGTGGGCCCCCACCCCCCGCATCATGTCGTAGATCCCCTCACCCCGCTTGTCCAATTCCCCCTCGATCTCCAGCGCCGGGAACTTGTTGGGAATCACCCGTACCCGCCACCCTTCCCGGTTGGCCTGCGAGCCCGGCTTGCGATAGGCGATGATCTCGTCGGGGGTCTTGTCCTCGTTGCCCTCGCAGAACGGACAGAAGCGGCCCTTGTGCCGCCTGGGAGACGTATCGAAGTCGTGCGGTCGCCTGGCTCGACTCTTGGCAATAATCACCCAGCGCCCGACGATCGGATCCTTACGCAGGTCTGGCATGGAAGATTAGGGGTTCGTGGATAGTGGAGAGTGGATAGTGGAGAGTGGAAAGTGGAGAGTGGAAAGTGGAGAGTGGAAAGTGGAGAGTGGAGAGTGGGCCGCTATTGAGGTTTAGCCGTTGCCGGTACGGCGACGACGCAATCAGGCCGACGTGCCGTCAGCCGCCAAACGGTTACCCCTGCACGGTCCATCCGTCCTTCCAGTCTCGCCATTCGCATCCTCTATAATTCAGGCTCATCCGAGTAAAGCGTACTTCGTCTTGTGAATGCCGAGGATCTT
>CAZUAM010000287.1:0-329 GCA_964618095.1 uncultured Planctomycetaceae bacterium
CGCCGGAGAGGCGCGGTGCTGTTTGAGTCGTCCAAGAAGAAGTTGTGGGAGGCAACCCTGCCGGCGATTGCGTGGATCTCGATTCGCACCGCCGTCGGAGAAGCCTCCCACGGGAAACGTGAGCGGTTACTCTTGGACCGCCGCTCACGAGGACAGTCGGGCACGCCGGCGCCAGCAGAACCCACTACAGCCGACGACCGCGAACAGAGCGAGCACGAGCGTGGACGGTTCGGGGACCAAGGCCGAAATGGACGCGCTGGCGCTGGGGTGAGTCCCCAGACTGGCCGTGCCGTTGTACCCGTCCGTCGTAATCCGCAGCCCGTTTATGG
>CAZUAM010000287.1:339-8891 GCA_964618095.1 uncultured Planctomycetaceae bacterium
TTACTACTCGACAGGTCCAGGCAGAGCGACATGTACCCAATACCGATCGGGGAGTTGAGCACCTGCGTCAGAATCGCCGAATCTACCGCAAGGCTGGCGCTGGTGCCGTTGGCCGAATTGTTGATGATCAGGCTATCGCCCACGACAGTCACCTCGCCGCCGTTGAGGTCCCCATAGCCGGTCAGATCCACGGTCACGTCGGAGATCGTGAGGTGGTCCGGGTCCACTAAGGTGCCGGGCTCAGTGACGCTAATGTTTCCATTGAGCAATTGGAAGCTGCTTCCGGCGTCGAGCACGTCGATGTCGTCGAAGGTGCCGCTGAAGGCGTAGATGTTAATTGTCTCGGCTTCTGCCCGGCCCACGCCGGCCAGCAAGATCGCCACCACGGCCAAGACAACGGCGCCGCGTGTCACACGTTTCATAGGTAGTTCCTCCAGATGAGCAAACGCGGATTGGATTTGGACTCTTCTCTGTCCCCGGTGGACGCGACCACGTGGAGGTGGCCAATGCAAGAGGGGACCGTAATCGGCTGTTTCGTGGATCTGGGGCCCGAAATTGGGAGTGATATAGGCCCGACCAGATTGTTCGCTTCGCCCGCCGCGTGGACGAGCCGGCATTGGCGAATTTCCCGATCTTAGGCACAATACCTACGCCACTCACAGTACTCAGATACCTTATATAGCCTATTCTATCATATCAACCCCGATATCCATGTCAAGCCATTTTCCCGCCGCCCCACCCCCACTTGCGCGATCAAATGCCCAAGTCCTTTCTCTGCAACGGGTTGCGCGAATAGGGCCGTACACATTCGTCGGACCCGTCCAGCACAACCTCGTTCCCACGCCCGGCGGTGGACGAGGAAATGCCCGTTGTGGCGGGTTGGATGAGTGCTTACATAAGGCCAGGGGTAGGCGACGTGCGCAGGGCGAGGTAGTCGGGACGCCCCGCAGCCTGCGTGGAGGGTTGGTCCTGCGGGCGGCCGTGGGCCGCGGCGCGGGCCTCCCGCAGCGTCTGCTGAGTGGCCGAATTCCGCGACAATCCTCGGCCAACCTTATCGGGCGACGACTGTCGGTGCCGCTTGCCCTACTCGATCCATTTTAGGTACTGGAGATAATCCATGATCCACGGGAAGGTCCAAGGATTCCAGGTCGGATAGCTGGCCGAGAGGACGGAAACGGCCAGCGCCAGCAGGACGATCAGGCGGGTCCACCAGCGGCGGGCCATGGCGTCGGCGGCCGGGAGCATGACCACCAGCCAGAGCGGGGCAAACCAAAACATCCAGCGGAATCCGCTGGCCTGGCCGCCGTAGTTCCGTTGGAACTCCAGCGGATAAAGATAGAACGCCAGGCACACCAAGGTCACGGCTGTGATCAGCAGTGCCAGCTCCCGCAAATCCGGCTGCTGGCGTCTACGCAGCCAGATGATTGCCCCGACGGCACTGAGCAGCCAGACGGGCGTGAGCGAGAAGATGCCGTGGTGGCCGACCAGCACGTGCAGGGCATAGACGGCGGGCGCGTCGTCGGTTTGATCGATCCCCTGGGGATCTCGCCAGTAGCTCTCGCCGAATCTCCCGTTACGCTCGAAGGCATAGTCGTACCAGTCGTCCGGTCGGTCCGCGTTTATGTCCGCCTCTTGGACGGCTCTGATGACTGTCCGCCTGGCTGCCTCGCTGAGCCCACCGGGGGTTGCTGCGCCAACTCGCTGCTCGATGGCCTTTGTGACGTCCTTCCTGCCCGATCGCATGACTGCCTTTTGGAGGGCGTCCTGGCCCAGGTTATCAAGCGCCGCCCGGACCGTCTTTTCGCTTGCCCGCCCTTCGTCCTTCTCGACTGCCTTTATCAGGGCGCTGCTAAACGACTCCTTGAAATCCTGGTCGACCGGCAGTAGAACGATCTTCTGGCGGTGCATGTACGGCGGTTTGAGGCTGCGGTGGGCGATGCAGTTGGTGCCGAAGAAGGCGGCCGCCACCACCAGCGCGGCGGGCACGTACGCGAGGACTGTCTGCCGCGGGGCCTTCCACAACAGTGCGGCGCTTAGGGCCGCAAACAGCGCCAACGCCGGTAGCTCGTTGGCCACCGTAAATGCGGCGAACAGCCCGGCCAGCACAAAGTAGCGCAACCGCCGCTGGCCGTCGAACCAGATCCGCACCGCGGCGTAGAGGGTCAGCAGGGCACTGACGGCGGCCGGCAGGTGGTTGTTGATCGTCACGGCGAAGGTGGTCAGAAAGGTGCCGAACACGGCGGCGGCCATCACGAACAAACGTCCCCAGTCGGTGGTGCCGAAGCGCTCCACGAGCCGGGCGAGCAACAGGAAGTAGATCAGCAGCGGGATCACGTTGATCGTGATCAGCATGAACCGTCCCACCCAGTAGGGATTGGTCCCCAGCGACATGCCCGTCAGACGATGAATCACCCAGTACTCGGCCGCCATCAAGGTGGGAAACAACGGCGGCTTGCTGGAATAGAGGTGTCCGTCGTGCTTGACCATGTCGATGGTGTCCCAGGTCGGCTCCCGGCTGACCTTGTCGATCGCATACGGGTACCCTTCCACCCGGAGGTCCTTTTCGACCAGCGCCCGGACCGTACACCACCGGCTGCGGTCGTTTCCGCTGAGGAAGGGCCGTGTGAGCCGGGCGCGGCGTCGGAGTTTCTCTTCGGCCTCTGCCAACGCGCTGTTGACCCGCCCTGGCTCGACTCCCTTCTTCAGCAGGTCCCGCTCTTTCTGCTGGAGCAGTTCGGGAATCTCCTTGACCAGGTACGTCTGTAGCGCGCGTCGATCGACCGAATCGACCGCCAGGATGCGGCCGAGCGTGGCCCCGGTACCGACGAGGATCAGCAGCAGGTACACGCTGCGGCGGAGCCGGGCTTGGGGATCGTCTGTTGGCGCGGTCATTCGCTCGGCGAGGTGGGGACTTCAGAGGGGGGTAATTTGGAGGGAGGATCGACCGGGCCGGTCCGCTTGGAGATCGAATATGGCTTGACGTCGGGATCATGGTAGGCGATCAACAGCTCGGCCACAAACCCGATCGACATCAGTTGCCCGCCCAAAAGCAGCAGGGCTACGGAGTAGAGCACCGCCGGAAAACGATCGATCAACCTGACAACTTCCAGGCCAGGGACCAGCCGCGATACCACCCAAAGACCCGCCAGGTACGTCAATCCCAGCAGTCCCAAGAAAAACGACACCAGGCCGAGGGTACCCAGCAGGTGTTGCGGCCGCTGGCCGAAGCCGGTGAGGAATTTTACCGTCAGCAGGTCGAGGAAGCCTTTGACAATGCGGGCGGCGCCGTATTTGGAGCGGCCGAACCGCCGGGGGCGGTGCTGGATGACCAGCTCGCCGACGCGGTATCCCCGGGCGGCGGCCAGGACCGGGACGAATCGGTGCAGCTCGCCGTAGAGCCGGACCTCGTCGAAGATCTGGCGGCGGTAACACTTCATCCCGCAGTTGTGGTCGTGCAGCTTCACTCCGGTGAGCGTACTGACCATCCAGTTGAACACCCGGGAGGGGCCCACTTTGTGCCAGGGGTCGTGCCGGACCTTTTTCCAACCGCTTACCACGTCGAGGCCGGTCTCCATTTCGGCCAGGAAGCCGGGGATCTCGTGGGGATCGTCCTGGAGATCGGCGTCCAGGGTGACGACCAGCTCTCCCCGCGCCTGGGCGAAGCCCGCGCTCAGTGCAGCGGCCTTGCCGAAGTTGCGGCGGAAGCGGATCCCGTGCACGCGGCGGTCGCCGGCGGCCAGGTCCTGGATCCGCTGCCAGGAGTCGTCGGTCGAGCCGTCGTCGACGAAGATCACCTCCAGATCGTAACCCTCGGCGGCGGCTACTTCGTCGATCTCCCGGTGCAGGGCCTGGAGGCTTTTTTGCTCGTTATAGACGGGAATGACGATGGAGAACATGGTTGGACTGTTGGGGTTCTACCCGTCCGGGTCGGGGGGCTCGGACTTGCGCGGACCTAGGGTATACATGATACCCGAAATGATCAACTCCGACACCGTCCATACCAGCCGCAGGAGAAACGCACTGGCCCAGGCGGTGGAGTTGGCGTGACGGGGTAGGCGCAATTGCAGGTAATCGAGCATCAGCTTGGCCAGGAAGGCCTCGCGGACTCCCACGCCGCCGGGGAGGATCAACAGCAGGAACCCGGCCACCACCGCCAAGGAGACGCCGGCGATGTAGCGGGGCAGATCCAGGATCGGGTGGAGCTTCGGGATTCCCATGGCCTGTAGGGTGGCCCAGTAGCTCAGCCCCAGAAGGATCCAACCCAACAGGCTCAACGCCCAGCCGGTCAGGAGCGTCTTGTACCCCAGTTTCTCCAGTTTCTCGGCGGTACGGGGGTCCGATTTGCCAATCCTGACGAGTCGGGCGAGTCGTCTGAAGACGGGTGGGAGAGTGGGCACCAGGGAGACGAGCATCAGCGCGGCCGCGGCGCACGACCATAAGACGAAGACATCTTCTCGGCAGAAGAGTGCCAGATAGGCGGCGGCGGCAAAGCCACCGGCGGCCATCATGGTGAGCGTTTCGACGAAGACGCTGACGGCGGCCACGGCGGTGTCCACGCGGCGACCGCGGATCAGGCCTGCTCGCAGGACGACCACCATGGCCTTGCCGGGGACGTATTTTCCGAGATGCCCGATGTAGTAGGCCCTCAGCGTTTCGCCCAATCGTGCTTCCTGGCCGAGCACCCTCAGAACATGGTGCCAGAACAGGCCGAACGGCATCAATCCGAGCAGATATATGCCCCCCGCAATAACCAGCCACCAGGGCTGCCAATTCCATTGGCCCCGGTCTTTTTCCCTTAGTTCGGTCCAACCGTCGGCGATGGTGTCGCTGACCCACCAGAGGATCGCTGCGACGATCAGCAGTCTGACCGTGAAGATCAGCCACTTCTTGCGACTGGCTTGGCTTTGGCCCACCGGCGGACTCCGCGGCTGGGGAAACTCGGGCTGGCGGCTGGTGGCCTCGGGGCTTGGGGGGTTCCATTTTGACGGCCGCCGCCTGCCGCCGCAAGCCGCCGGCGGCCGGGCTGTCGCGTCGAATCCGGCGAGTCGCTGACGATAGCCGGGGCGCAGCGCGTGGCGGGATACGGACCAGGGAGAAGGATGCCATCGAGTGACTCCTGGGCGGATTTCCCGCGACGCGTTGCGTCCCGGCTACTCACTCTTGGTGCGACAAACGGCTAGGGGATTGGCGGTCTGCTGTGCTACAATGCCTGCGCGCAACCCTACCCCACTCAAATGGAGAACCGGCCGTGGCCCGCATCGTTTCCTTTGTGGTCTTGGTGGCGATCCTGCTGGTGATTGCCGCGTTGTTCTTCCAGGTGATGGCGAAGTTCCTCCTGCCGCTCTTCATGGCCGTGCTGCTGGCGGTGATGTTCGGCCCGCTGCACCGTTGGTTCATGGCCAAGTGCAAAGGGCACGATCGGGTGGCGGCCGGGCTGACGACGGCTTCGATCATCTTGATCTTGTCGATCCCGCTGCTGGTGATCCTCATCCCGGCATTCTTCGAGGGGCAGGCGATCTACACCGCCATCATGGCGAGTGTCGACCAAGAGAACCAGCAGGCAGCGGTCGGTCTAGCGGGCCAACTGGACCAGGCCGGCGAGGCCCGCCTCACGGCAGAAGCCGATCCGAATGACGGGGCCGAACCGAGTGACGCGGCCGATCCGGCCGCGGAGTCGAAGCAGGAGAAGGTCGCCACCGGCGCGATCGCGTTTAAGAATTGGGTTGTCGGCGAGGTGGTCAAGCTCGGCGACCGGGCCGGTGTCGAGCTGAAGCCGATCGACGTGGAGGTGGCCATCATCGCGAAAGTCCGCGACTGGGGCCCTCCCGTCGCGCTGGGCACCACGCAGTACGTGGCCGGTTTCCTGATCGGCCTGGCGGTGATGATCATCTCGCTCTACTATTTCCTGGCCGACGGGCCGGGGATGATCCGCACGGTGATGCGGCTCTCGCCGTTGGACGACAAGTACGAAGAGCAGCTCATCGAACAGTTTGACAACATGACCCGGGCCGTGGTGGTGGCCACGCTGCTTTCGGCATTTGTGCAGGGGCTGCTGGCGGGGGTGGGATTCTACTTCGCCGATCTGGAATCGGTCTTCCTGTTGACGGCGCTGGCCATGCTGCTGGCCATGGTGCCGTTTGTGGGGACGACCCTGGTCTGGGTGCCGGCGTGTCTGTGGCTCCATTTCTACCACGAGCGGACCGGGGCGGCGGTCTTGCTGGCGCTCTACTGTGGGGGGGTCGTCTCGCTGGCCGACAACGTCATCAAGCCGCTGGTGCTGCACGGCCGCTCGAACCTTCATCCCCTGCTGGCCCTGCTGAGCGTCTTGGGCGGGGTCCAGGCCCTGGGCCCGATCGGGATCTTCGTGGGGCCGATGGTGGTGGCCTTCCTCCAGACGCTGCTGAACATGCTGCACACGGAACTGGACTCGATGAGCGGCGGATTGAGGGTCAAGAGTGCGGACTGAGGGGGCAGGAGTTGTCAGTGGTCAGTGGTCAGTGGTCAGTGGTCAGTGGTCAGTTTCGAGAGGGGGACAGTTCCCAAGTTGTCTGTCGGCTGATCGTTATTGCTTGTCGGCGGGCGCCGGCTCGACCGGATCGACGAGGCTGATCAGGGTTTGGCCCGGCCGGGGGGTGACGGGGTTATCCACCGTGGAGACGGTCAGTTGGCCGGATTCCTCCACGACAAACAGCACCACGGCGGAATCGCCGTACAGGTTGCGGAAGGCCTGGTAGTCGAATTCGTCGCTCAGACCGGTGGCCTTGACCACGGCCCCGGCGGCCAGACGTTGGGCCAGCCGGCCGTAGCCCACCTCCGCAGCGAAGAGCACCCGGCCCATGCGATCCTGCGAGACGGGTTCCCGGCGGTCGAGCTCGGCGCTTCTGACGGCGAGTTGGTAGACTTCGGCGCGGCCGAAGAACTCGGTGAACTCCTGGGCGGCCAGGGCGTTGACGACGTCGTTGGGCGTCATGGCCATGAGCCGCCCGATGCCCCCCAGGTCCAGCTCCTCGCGGACGTAGCCGGAGAGGACGTTTGCCCAGCAGGTGGGCAGCCCGTTCATCCGCGCCGCGGCGATGTTGCGGTAGTTGGTATCGACCAGCAGGACGTGATGGCCCTGGGCGTTGACGGCGGCGGCAATGGCTTGAACGAACGGGGCCGCCCCGGCGAAGAGGATCCCCTGGGGATTGGGATCGGCGATCTTCAGCCATCGGGCCAGCGGGGCGGCCGTCAATCCGTAGATGGCCACGGTTCCCACGATCACCAGGAACGTGGCCGGAACGAGTCGCTCGGCTTGCCTCCCGATTTCGGGCGGAAGGATTCCTTCATCCACCAGGCGGACCAATTCCAGTGCGAAGACGGAGGAGACGGCCGCGGCTACGATCCCGCGCGGGGCAATCCAGGCCAGAAACACCCGTTCGCGCAGCCGCAACCCGGCTCCCAACGTGGCCAGGAAGACGGCGGCCGGACGAACCACCAGCAGCAAGACGAGCACAAAGGCGACGCCGCGGACGCCGAGATTGGTCAGGTCGGCCAGTTGCAGTCTGGACGCCAGCACGATGAACAGCACGGAGATCAGCAACACGCGGAGGTTCTCTTTGAACTCGATGATGTGTTTGATCGTGACCGTTTTCTGGTTGGCCAAGATAATCCCCACGACGGTCACCGTAACCAGTCCTGATTCGGGCCAAATGGAGTTGGAGATGGTGAAGAGGGCGACCACGGCGGCCAGGAAGACGACGTTCTGGAGGAAATCGGGGACCCAATAGCGTTTGAGCATGTGAACCAGGAGGAAGGCGGCCGCGACGGCAATGCCGCCGCCGGTCAGAACGGTTAAGGCCAGCCCCGCCAGGGTGTCGATTGCCACCTCTTGAACGCCGCCTGCCCCGGCGGCCCCGGAAACGGCGGCAAAGACGAGGACCGCCAGGACGGCGCCGATGGGATCGTTGACGATTCCTTCCCATTTGATCATCGAGCCGACTCGACGCACCGGCCGCACGTGGCGGAGCAGGGGCACGATGACCGTGGGACCGCTGACCACCAGAATCGCCCCGGCGAGCAAGGCCATGCCCGGCTTGAAATCGAGCACGAACCGGGCGGCGACGGCCGTCAACAGCCAGGTCACCAAGACCCCGACCGTGACCAAACCGAGAACTGCCCGGCCCGTTTCCCGCAATTCACGAATCCTCAGGCTCAGGCCTCCCTCGAACAGAATCACGGCCACCGACAACGAGACGATCGAAAACAGCAGGTCGCGGCCGATTAGTTCGTCGGGGGAACGGAACAGTTCACCGAAGGAATCAGCCAACCATTTTGCGCCAAAACCGAAAAAGAACTCACCCACCGCGAAGCCGAGAACCAGCAACACCAGAATGGCGGGCAGCCGCGCCCGCCAGGCCAGCCACTGGGCACCGATTCCCAGGGTCAGCACGGCAGTCGCGTAGAGCAGGGGAATATCCAAGGCTGTCTCCCCTCAGGTGCGTGTTCCCACGCCGAGCCCAGCAGCGAGTGTATCTTCCGCTTCGAGTTGCGGTGGGAGCATCGGTCTTTCATTT
>CAZUAM010000288.1:0-8877 GCA_964618095.1 uncultured Planctomycetaceae bacterium
GGATCAAGGATTCTGATATCGCGGCACACATCTGGCGATTCCTGTTTGACACCGCCCGACAATATCGCGAGAGCTTTGACGTATACGGCTCAAGACAGAGCTTCGAATGGGCGCTTATCGAGGGTGAGGAGCACGTTATACACACGGCGAAGAAGCCCGAACCAGAAATACCCGCGCGCGTCACGGTGCCGGACTACGCCCATCTGCTTCCTGAGGAGATCCGTCAGTTTACCTCGGCCATTCAGGACGCGGAGCACCTTTCGTTCATCCAAGGAGCGGGGCACGGCGGTTCGCACCCACATCTGGTGAACGAATTCGTCAACGCCCTGATCGAAGACCGTGATCCATGGCCTAACGCTGTCACCAGCGCGAACTGGACGTGCGTTGGCATTTGTGCTCACCAGTCCGCGGCCAAGGGTGGCGAAATTGTCCGGCTGCCTGATTTCACGCTTCCGTGAGGAAGGCGCCGGTTCAAGCCAATAGGTCAGCGATCGACCGGACTCCGTCGCGCAGGTTGAGGTGTGGGGTGCTGTTGGCTGTTCGCGATTGTATCGGTTAGGGTGCGGCCATGACCGAAGTTGAAGACCGGCTGGATTTCCTCCAACAGCGAGTTCAATCCACCATTGACGAGTGCAATGACCACCTAGGTGGAGCGTTGATCGACGTCGTCTGGGGAAGTGTCGACAGGCGAGTTGAACAAATGGCTCGGCAGGAAGGTCGACGGGAAGCGCTCGTGTTCTACCAGGGGCACGACTACGAGTTGAAGGTGCAAACCGGCTGCATTGAGTTGTGCACGCTGAGCGTGCGATTCTCGGCGTCATCAGATAAGCCGCTTTCCAACGTGAAGAAACCGTACAAGGTCATGGAGACACGCTTGTCCATCGAGACCCTCACGCCAACCGGTTTTCTGAACGCCCTGAGGAATGTGGTCACCGCCGTGGACGTCGCACGGCGACATTTCAAGCTGGACTGGGGCGACGGCTCGGCCGATGAGTGAGCGAGCTTTGGTTCGGGTGAGAGACGCTGATTCCCGGACAATGAATTGGGGGACAAGCTTGCGCAATTCCTCTGCGGATGAAGCCGCGGTCCATCAATCGAATGCTTGAATGTTGGAGAGAACAGGCGCATTGAGTTCAAGGTGCGAGGTCGTGACCCGCTTTTGAGGATCTTGCATCATAACATGCCTTGCCGGCCGAGATGATCGTGGATCACTGGAATCCCCAGCAGAGGAGGTATCGCTTCGAGACGTTCTGCTACGGCCCCAAGTCCTGTTCGTTCTACAGAGCAGGCCCAACCAGGAAGGTTCCCGGCCGTCGTGGGATGGTTTACGAGGAGGAAGACTGGGTTGATGAGGAGGCCGCGAGCCACCGTGGAGAAGACGAATAGAGGGGCCGCGAACTCTGGCGCGCACGCCCACACCACCGACACCCGCCTGCGGCCGGATTGCTGGGAGTGGGGATTGCCGGGGACGCTGGTGGACTTCGTCTGTCCGATGTAGAATCCTCCTGTCTCTGTAGCGTTCCCGTAACTCAGGAGTATCGACCATGAAAAAGCACACCCTGTTCGTCGCACTCGTCGTCTCGATCGCCGCCTTGCTGGCGACCGCCGCCGCCCGGGCTGCGGAAGAGGCTAAACCGGTGAAGGTCTTTATCCTTGCCGGGCAGTCCAACATGGAGGGCAAGGCCGCGAACACCCTGCTGGACCACCAGGCGACGGACCCCAAGAGCAAGGACTTTTTTGCCCACCTGCGCGACGGCGACAAGTGGGCGGTCCGCAACGATGTGTTCATCAAGTTCCTGGGCCGCAAAGGCCCGCTGACGATCGGCTACGGGTCGCCCGGGCGCACCGGCTCGGAACTGGAGTTCGGCCACATGATGGGCGAACACTTCGACGAGCCGGTCATCCTGATCAAGGCCGCCTGGGGCGGGCACTCGCTGTTCCAACTGTTCCGCTCCCCTTCGGCCGGGCTGCCCAGCGATGAGAAACTCCAGGCCGAGCTTGAACAGGCTCAGAAACGCGTAAAGCAGAACAATGAGAAACGCAACCGCAGCGACCCGCTGCCGACGATGGAGGACATCAAGAAGCCGTACGGCTCGTCCTACCGCAACATGATGGCCGAGGTAAAGGACGTCTTCGACAACTATGAAACCTTGTTCCCAGAACTCAAGGGGAGAAAACTGGAAGTTGCCGGGTTCGTCTGGTTCCAGGGCTTCAACGACCAGTGGGGCGATGCGCCCGGAGAGTACGAGTCGAACATGAAGCATTTCATCAAGGATGTGCGCAAGGACCTCAAGGCACCGACTCTGCCCTTCGTGATCGCCGCGATAGGCACGAGCGGATCCAAGCCGGCCCAGGGCGGGCAACTGGAGGTGCGGAAGGCGCAGATGGCGATGAATGACGTGCCGGAGTTCAAGGGCAACGTCAAGGCGTTCCGGACGGACCTGCTGGTGGACAAGGAAGCCGAGCGCCTGATCGTCGGCTGGCAGAACCACTTCGAGGAGTGGAAGAAGGTCGGCTCGGATCGGCCGTACCACTACCTGGGCAGCGCGATCTGGTACACCCGCATTGGCCACGCGATGGGCGAGGCGATGTTGGAGTTGATGAAAGACTAGCGCGCTTACGGATTGGCTGCATCGCTCGACCTCTCGCCCGCGGGGGCGAGGCTGAGCCGGCACTTGCCACGCGAAGGCAAAGGGGGGTGGTTCGAAGGTGCTTGCCCAGACTAATCGTCTGTTTCGACTTTCAGACCCCGTTGGCGGAAAGGGCGGGTCGGGTGCGTGCTGACGGCAAAAACCCGTGAACAGTTGCCGTTCAACGGACCGGCGCCGGGAAGAGACATATTGGCGTGTGCCGTCCCAGGCGTACGAGAGGCTTTCCGGCTTTTGAATACGCATTCAAACTCCCGCGGCCTAGCGGCGTGGCTACAGGCGGGTCCGCGAGCCGCTCGACCCCGGCCCCACGCCCACACCACCGGCACCGTCTGCGGCCGGGTCGCCGGGCGTGGTGGAGAATTCGAGGGATGCTGGTGAGTTTCATCCGCCCTGGGTAGAATCTTGTCATGGTTGGCGTTAATCGACGCGAAGAAGACCGATGAAGGGACCGTCATGAAATCCAGTTCCGTGTTCGCCGCGATCGTTTCGTCTATTCTCTTTGCCTGTGTGTCGTCGTTCAGCGCCGGTAGCGACGCGAATCCCGCAGCTTTGACGTTCTTCGGCTGGTCGGACCAGCACGTGCAGACCAACGGCGACGCCACCCACCTCGTACCGGCGATCGATGCCATGAATGCCCTGCCGGACACGAAGTATCCGGATCGTTTTGGCGGACAGGTGGATAAACCGGTCTTCGTTTTCGGTTGTGGCGATATCACGGAGTGGCCCACTACCGCGGCGAAGAACAGTTACGAGAAACTGGTCGGCAGGCGGCTGAAGTTCCCGGCCTACGACATCCCGGGCAATCACGACGAAGGGGGGAAGGTACCGAGCGAAACCGTCAAGCGGTGGATCATCGCACGACACGGCTCCTTGTCCTACACCTTCGATCACGCCGGGATCCACTTCGTGGCTCTGTTCTCCAAATACAATGAGAGCCTCAACAGCCCCGCCCAGCCGGTCTCCCGCGAAGCCCTGGGTTTCCTCCGCAAGGATCTGGCGAAGGCGGCCAAAACCAAGCCGGTTGTGGTTGCCCTGCATCTTTGCTTTGATGCTATCACGAACCGCGACAAGTTGGTGGATGCCTTCGGCGATGCCAACGTGGTCCTCGTCTTGGGCGGGCACTACCACAAGGCCAAGGTGGACCGCTTTCGAGGGGTGAACTTCGTCCAACTCCCTTCTCCGGCCCCCAACGGCCAACGTGAAATCATGGTGATCCGCATTGGGGCGGAGCGGCTCATCGCGATCCCGTACAACTACGAGAAGAAAGAGTGGAGCGACTCGGCTGGCAAGACGCTCGATGCCCCCATCAAGCGAGTCAAACAGAGGCAAGGGCCAAGCGGTGCGACAAGGCGCTGAATCGGTTGGGGAGGTCTGCCGAGTGAATCGTCGGAAACAAAAAAACGCGGCGCAATGACCAGCGGGACAATCCCGCCGATCACCGGTCGCGCTCGCTTTTATCCTGAAGTGAATGAAACTCAAGTACGCTCCTGCCCCCCCGATTTCAACCACTATTATATCACAATCCACAGGTAGTGTACAAGGGTTCCTGCCATCAATTCTGGATTTTTTTCCCCGCCGCCTCCAGCATGGCCCCGGTGGCCTTTTCCATGGCCGCGAACACCGGATTCGTGTCGAGCCGGGCGTACACTCTGGTTGCTTGCGGGCTCGTGTGTCCCAAGGTCTTGCCAATCACGGGGAGACTCGTCCCCTGGTTGGCCATCCAAGAACCCAGTGTTCGTCGGCAATCGTGGATTTGCACATCTTCCAGCCCCGCCCGCCGACATATCCGCCGCCATGGTGTGTAAGGGTCTGTAAGGTAGCCCGTCACTGTGCGGGCAGGAAACACCCACCCCGCCCCATTTGTCTCGGCCGGCAAAACGTTACCAATTGGTAAGGTTTTGAGAGAATCCCGCCGCCGCAACAGGATCTCCACAGCGGGCCCCACCAGGGGAACCACTACGGGCACGTTGCCCTTGCCGTCGGGTATCCGCCACAGGCCCCGGCCGAGGTCGACTTGCTCCCACCGCATGGCCAGGACGTCCGACTTGCGGGCCCCGGTCAACAGGAGCACCAGGAAGAAGTCGCGGTACAGGTCCGGTTCCTGGTGCAAGGCGGCGAAAAACCGCTTCAGCTCTGCGGCGTCAAGCCACCTGTCGCGGCTTTCTTCCCGGAACCGCCGAATATCCCGGCAAGGGTTTTCGCCCGTGAAGATCCCCGCCCGTCGGGCCTCCGAAAACATGGCCGATGCCAAGGAAAGCATCCGGTTGGCCAAATACTTGCCGTTGTCGCCGCCGATCCGGGCGTGCAACCCCGCCACGTCGGAACGACTCACTTCCGACAACGGCCGCTTGGCCCACGGTTGCAAGAACCGCTCGTACAACCGCCTATCTTCCCGTTGCGACTTGGGCTTCTTGTGGCCTTCCATGTACTGCTGCCAGCGTGCCCACAGGTCACCCACGGTGGCCTCCAGGCGGGCTTGCCGCCGAAAATCCTTGCGGATCGGCCAGTGCCGCCTGTGCGGCGTCTCTGAGGGCCTTCACGGTGCCGAAGTCGCTGGGCCAGTTTCCCAGCTTGAGCTTGACGTGCCGGCCCTTCACCTTCCGGGACAAGTAGGCCGCCTGGTGCCCGGATGCACTCACCCGGATACACAGCCCGGGCGTCCGGCTATCGTGGTACGTTGTCCGGCCGGTCTTGGGAATCGGCAACCCTGCCAGCCGCTTCTGAGTGAACGCAAATGCAGTGGACGTGTGTAGCCTTCCATGAAAATCAGTCGGTTGTCAGTCAGGCCCGGGGCCACCCCGGGGCCACCGAATCCGTCAACAACAGGCGATAACGGGGTGGCCCCATCAATGTCAATTCCAGCAGAACGGCCTAGACAGTCAATCCCAGTCTATCAAGATAGTCAGTCAGCTATGACCGATTCGACTGAGTTGATCTCAGTTGCGGAATTTGTCCTTGCGGCACGACGAGCGACGCACGGTTCCTGGGGTTCGGCCACGCTCGTTGCTGGGGCTCACCGAATCATGCTCTCGGCAACGGCGCCGCTGCCCATCCGCGGCACTGCCGGACACGACGGCTCACTTGGGCGTCTGAGCTCGGCTGCCACAACCGGGGCAGGCCGGGCGCGACCGGTAGTCGAGCTCGAAGACGTAGGTCGGACTCTCGCACCGCGGGCAGGTCACGGCCTCCAAAGACTCCGTCAGCGGGTCCCATACCAAATCCAGTTCCGCGGCGTCGCTCGGACGCCGAACAGGGGTTATCGTCGATCGCAGAAGCAGCTTGGGCTGCTGGATCACCAGCAGGTTTGCCAGCCGCAATTGCACGCGAAGCGTGCTCTTGCGCCGCAGATCGGCCACCCGGAGCCGCTCTTCCCGATCGATCGCCTCGCGTCGTGGGCCGAACTTCGAGAGGTCCCCACCCCGATTGCGGGCGCGGCGGATTTGTGCCTCGAGTTCACTCCGCAGATCGCTGTAGTACCGAGTCATCCGACCGATCTGCCGCTCGACGCGCTGGCTCAGCTCCCGCCGGCGGGTATTGGCCAGCGAGGCCACGGTGCGGACGACCTCCTGTCGCACGATCGGGTAGATTGCCGCCACGCTCGATCGGCGGGCCTCGGCAAGGTACGTTGCCGGCCGCTCGCCAAGAAAACTATCATCGAGGAGTCTTTCCAGGTGCCGCACTTGACGGCCCGAATGCAGGTCCATGGCGATCGGCAGGATTTCCTGCTCTTTCTCATCGCTTACGTACGTGGCCTGGAACCAGAAGACGGCCTGGGCAAAATGCAGCGGCCGGGCACGTTCGATGGTCAGCTTGAGACCTTCGGCCAGGCTCAGCACCCGGCGGACGCGGCCGGGCAGGTCGTGCGGGGCAAGATTCAAACCGTTGATGTAGGCCTCTGCACCCCGCCCCCGGTTCATGGCGCTGCCCAGCAGGCGGTCGACCAGGGGCGTTCCGAAGCTGGCAAGCTGGGAGCCGGGGTGTTCCGGGACGGCCTCCGGATCGAAGGCGACCCGCAACATCTCCTCGCCGGAAAGGTCCCACTCCGCCTCCCGCCCAGCGGTGGGGGGTATGTGCGGAGGCCATACCCCGCCACCGCGCGGTGGGGCATTTGCACGTCCCGCCGATGGGAGGGCCGCGGGCAGGAGGACGTCGTAGACCTGCGGTTCCACCTCGTCGCACGCGCCCCCGACCACGTCCACGTAGTCGCGGAGGAATTGCTCCAAGGGGGAGCCGGACGGTGTCGCCTGGTTCGTCCAACTCTGCATCACCCCACGCTCCTTTGGCACCTGGCTGCTTCAGCTCTCCGGGGCAAAACGGTTGCCGAAGAGGCGATCGTCGTGGCTCCGCTGCTGGAAATAGGCCTCCTTGGCGGCGATCAGGCGGTTGCCCAGGTCTTCCATGCGGCGGCTGAAGCCGTCGGTGTCGTCCGACCCGACCCAGAGGTCGGCCACCACGTCCTGGAACTCGCGCTTCTCTTCGAGGTTTCCCAGAATCATGTCGATCTCGCCGATCACCAACTCAAACATGCTCAACTTTGCCTCCAGGAGGTGCAACACCGCGGCCTCGACCGTACCGGCCGCAACCAGGTTGAAGACGTGCACGTCGCGGGTCTGGCCGATGCGGCTGAGTCGCCCGATCCGCTGCTCGATCTTCATGGGGTTCCAGGGGAGATCGAAGTTGCAGACGGCATGTGCGAACTGGAGGTTCCGCCCCTCGCTGCCCGATTCCGTGGCCAGCAGGATTCGCGCCGGGCCGCGAAACCGCTCGACGGCCTCCTCTTTCTGCATCCGGCTGAGCCCGCCGTGAAACAGGGCCACCCCATGCCCGGCCTCGCGCAGCCGCCCGTGGAGCATCTCCTGGGTGGCGCGAAACTGGGTGAAGATCACCATCTTGTCGGCGTATTCGTCGAGCAGTTCCAGCAAGCGATCCGCCTTGGAACTTTCCACCTGGGCCCGGGCTCGGCGAGCGAGTCGGGCCAGCTCCTGGCGTTCTTCGGCGGCCAGTTTCGGCTGTTCGGCCAGGCGCCCCAGCGTCCCGCCCGCCGCCTGGCTGGAACTTCCCATGGCCATCTGGAGCGAGATCATCACCATCCGGCTCAGCCCGCCGGGGCGATTGGCGTCGCGAAGGTGCCGGCGGATGAACCGGGTGACCTCCTCGTAAAGCCCGCGCTCTTCGGCGCTGAGCGACAGATACTCGGTGCGGGCCCAACGTCGCGTAAAATGCAGGCCCACGGTGCTCCGCCGGTTGCGGACCATGACTTCGCCCAGCAGGTCGTGCAACTGGTCGACGTTGCGCGGCGTGAGCTTGTCGCGGCGGTCCACGAATCGCTTCTGAAACTGCCGGGCCGTGCTCAACAGCCCCGGCTCCAGCAGCGTGACAAGATTGAAGAGTTCTTCGAGGTTGTTCTGCACCGGGGTGGCCGTCAACAGGAGGATATAGCGTTTTTGTAGCTCGCTGGCGAATCGCCACACCTGGGTGTTGCGGTTGCGCAGATGATGGGCCTCGTCGACGATTACCATGTCCCAGTTGCGGGCGCGGATCGCCGAACGGTGCGGCTCCCGCTTGGCCGTGTGGATCGAGACGATCAGGCGGTCGAACTGGCCCCATGCCTCTTTTCCGGCTGCGCGAAAGGCAGGATCGTCGTAGGCCGTGCAGTCGAGCGAGAACTTCCGGCGCAACTCCCCCTGCCATTGCTCGACCAGCGACGGCGGCGTGAGCACCAGCAGCGAACGAACCAGTCCCCGCGTGACCAGTTCCGAGAGCACGATCCCCGCCTCGATCGTCTTGCCCAGGCCGACCTCGTCGCAGAGCAGCCCCCGGCCGCGGAACCGTCGCAACACGGTCTTGGCGGTGCGGATCTGGTGCTCCAACAGCTCCATCTCGCGGACCAGCGGCAGGCAGATCAGCCGGTCAAAGCCGCCGTGCGTCGCCAGGCCGGCTGCCCGTAACGCCAACTGGAACTCTTCGAGCCTGGCCGAGAATCGGGAGGCCCCGAGCAGGAACAGCCAGTCCTCCGGATCCGGCTGGATTGGCACCCCCTGCTCGCTGACGAAATCCTCGCTTTCCGGGGGCGTGGGGAGCTGTTCGACCAGCAGGCGGAACCGGCCCGGGCCTCGGTATTCCAGCCAAAGCGAGGGCCAGCGGTCCCCGATCAACCGGCTCAGCCCGGCCACGGTCAGACAACCTGCTGCGGGGTCCACGCCCACAGCCAGCGGGGCCCCGTTGG
>CAZUAM010000289.1:0-8875 GCA_964618095.1 uncultured Planctomycetaceae bacterium
CATTCCCCGCCGCTCATGCCCCAGCAATCCTCGGTTTATGAATAATCCGGGCTAGGCTTGATTATGTGGAGCCCGAACCGTTTCCCGCAGAACCTGCTCTTCTCGATCACCATCACCCGGTCGGCGGGGAAGCCCGAGCCGGCGGCTACCGGGCAGCGGGGGGGGCGTCGGCCTGCGTCGCGCGAGTACCGTTCACACCCGCACCACCGTCGTGCCGCTTGTGCGGCGGATCAGCCTGCGCATCTCCAGCACGCTCACGGTCGAGAGCACCCGGGGGACGGGCAGCCCGCTTTGGGCGACGATCTGGTCGATTGAGGTCGGATCGCTGCCCACGGCCGAAAGCACCTTCTGCTCCAGCTCGTTGAGCATTAGCTCGGCCGGATGGTGAACCGGCGGGCCGTCGTCGGGGGGCATGATGCACCTGCGGGAGGGAGATCCACCACCCGATATGTCCGCACAATGTCTTCCCATGCTCGGCGGTCTTGCCAATTCCCAAGAACGGGCGCACAATCCGTCAGTAGGGGATCGGGATTCTCTGAGGTATCACAGACATGACCAAGCCAACGCAAAAATGCGATATCTACAGGGGGCAAGACCCCCTGGAAATGCCGGCATACACTCTGGTTGAAATCGCCCATTGCCTCCGAGTGCCGAGGGCCACACTGCGCGCGTGGACCCTGGGCCGCAGCTATCCTTCGGCGTCTGGGGAAAGGCGGGCTCAACCGCTGATTCAGATTGCGGACAGGCATGCGCCCGCCCTCTCTTTTCGCAACGTGATTGAGCTCCACGTTCTGAGTGCCGTTCGCCGGAAGCATCGCGTGGAGATGTCGGCCGTTAGGAGGGCGATCCGCTACCTTCGCAGGCGGCTCGACGTCCCGCACCCGCTCGCCGACCAGCAAATGGCGACCGACGGCAGGGACTTGTTCGTCGAGCGGTACGGCAAGCTCGTGAATATCTCTCGCGGCGGACAACTGGAAATCAGAAGCCTGGTCGACGTGTTCCTTTCGCGAATCGACCGCAACCCGCTCGGCGTGCCTATTCGGCTTTTCCCGTTCACGCGGCCCCAAGTTGAAGAAGCGCCAAGGTCCGTTGTTATGGACCCAAGAATCCAGTTCGGGCGGCCTTGCATTGCAGGGGCAGGCATTCCGACGTCGATCATCGCCGAGCGATACATGATGGGTGATTCGGTCGCAGAGCTTGCGGAGGATTATGCGCAGAAAACGCTCGACATCGAAGAAGCGCTCCGCTACGAGTTGGAAGCAAGAGCTGCCTGAGCCGGGAGTGTACTTCCTCGACCGATCCATCGAGTCCGCGCTGGTAGCGGCCGCGCTACGGGATGCCGGGGTTGAGGTTCGCCTCCACAGGGACTTTTTTGCGAATGATGCCAAGGATGAGGTGTGGCTGCCGGACGTTGCGCAACGAGGCTGGCTTGTCCTTACAAGGGACAAATCGATTCGCCGGCGACCGCTTGAGAAACAGGCCTTGATCGCCTCAGGCGCAAGGGCCTTCGTTTTGACTTCGGGGAATCTCAGAGGGCGTGAAATGGCAGATATCCTGGTGAAGCACATTGGCAGGATGGAACGGCTTGTACGGACAACGGAGCCGCCCTTCATCTTCGCAGTGACGAAGGCTGGAGTCGAGCCGCGACCGCTGTGATCCGGCTGGCGTGCACTGCTGTGAGCAGTGCATCGACACGGTCACGTCAGCCCAACAAGAAAGGCCCCGCCAGCTTCACATCCGCACCACCGTCGTGCCGCTTGTGCGGCGGATCAGCCGGCGCATCTCCAGCACGCTCACGGTCGAGAGCACCCGGGGGACGGGCAGCCCGCTCTGGGCGACGATCTGGTCGATTGAGGTCGGATCGCTGCCCACGGCCGAAAGCACCTTCTGCTCCAGCTCGTTGAGCATTAGCTCGGCCGGATGGTGAACCGGCGGGCCGTCGTCGCGGGGCGCGGCCTCGACCAACGGGCCGAGCTCTTCGAGCACGTCGTCGGCAGATTCGACCAGCTTGGCCCCGTCGCGGATCAACTGGTGGCAGCCTCGCGCCGTTCGACTGTCGACCCGGCCCGGCACGGCAAACACCTCCCGGCCTTGTTCCATGGCGTGCCGTGCCGTGATCAGCGCGCCGCTCCGCTCGGGGGCCTCGACCACGATCACGCCCAACGAGAGGCCACTGATTAGCCGGTTGCGCTGGGGAAAGGTGCCGCCCATCGGCTGGGCGTGCGTCGGCGACTCGCTCAGCAGGGCCCCCTGGGCGGCGACTTCGGCGGCCAGCTTGTCGTGCTCTCCCGGGTAGATGCTCAGCACGCCGCTGGCCAGCACGGCCAAGGTCCGCCCGCCGGCCGCCAGTGCCCCGCGATGGGCCGCCGCGTCGATCCCGCGGGCCAAGCCACTCACGACCGTCAGTCCGGCCCGGGCCAGACTGCCCGAGAGCCGCTCCGCCTGCCTCAGCCCGTACTGCGTGCCGTGCCGCGTACCGACGATGCCGATCGCCAGTGCGTCCTCCGCCTTCAAGCTTCCTCTGGCGAACAGCACGCCGGGCGGATCGTGGATCTCGCGGAGCATCCGCGGGTAAGCATCGTCTGATTGGGTGAGGATCTGGATGCCGTGTTGGCGGCAGAGCGCGATCTCCCGCTCGACGTCGATCTCATCGCCGGCGGCGGCGACACTTCGGGCCAGCTTGGGCCCCACGCCCTGCACTTCGCACAACTCACCCGGCGCCGCGGCCAGCACCGCCTGGGCCGACCCGAACCGCTCCAGCAGCGCCTGGCGAATCCGCGGCCCTACGCCCGAGATCATTGCCAGCCGCAACGTGTTGACCAACTCGTCGGGCGTCGGCTCGGCAGCGGCACTGTGGGATTCGCACATGGGGACAGGCCAAAATCCACGTTGGAGACAAGAAAACAGTTGCCCGTCAGTATATCAGCAAAGTAAGTCACTGAAAGGGGGAGGCGATTCCTGTAGGCTCTCACCGCTTCGGGGACTGTCCCGATTTTCGCCCAGCGAAAATGGGACTGTCCCCCTCACTCCCCAGCAGATTCCTTTATCCAAACAGCTTGCCTTGAATCTTCAACCACACCACGAATGCGAAAAACGCCAGCGAGCCGACGAGAATAACAGTCACCAGCAGCGAGTTTCGGTGCTGCCGGCCGACCAGCCTCGATTGGCCGTTGAGTATCAATAGCACCAGGGCCAGCATGGGGATGCACAGCGCGCCGACGATGGCGTACCATTTTTGCACCTGCTCGAAGGCCGGCAGCAGTCCGGCCGCCGGGACCGTGGCCAGGGCGAACAGATAGATCTGGTACGGCCGCGACCGCGTATCGACGGCGCGTTTGGCGACGGCGACCTCCCGATTCCGCGTCAGGTTCCAAAAATCGGTAAACAAGTAGGGCACACTCTGCCAGACCCCCAGCAGGCTGCTGAAGACCGCCCCCCAGGCACCCACCAGAAAGGCCCACTTTACCGTTGGGCCTAGGGTGGTTTTCAACTGTGCGGCCAGATTGACGACGAGCTTGGCCCCACGTTCCTCTCCGACTTCGATCGTGCTACCGATAATCACCATGCCGATCCCGAACAAGGCGGTCATGCCGTACCCGGTGGCCAGGTCGATCCGGCAGATCCTCAGATCCTCCGTCCCCTGGCGCCCTTCTTCCCGGATCCAATACCCGTAGCAGAGGACCGTGAGCGTTCCGCCGATGCCGCCCATCAGCGCGATTGTCCACTCGATGCCTTCGCTTCGCATCTCCGGGATTTTCGGAACGACCAACCCGGTGCCTACTGCGGTCCAGGACTCCGTCAATCTGACGGCGGTGGCGATTACCACCACGAACATCACCGCGATGCAGACGCCCATCACCTTGCCGAACAGCCGGTAACCTCCCAGCTTGACCAGCACCACCGCGGCAGCACTGTGCAAGAGGCCGTAGATGATCTTGTCCGTCCTGGCGTCGGAGATCGGGAGCATCGCATGGGCCGTCACACCGCATGCGCTCATCAGGGCCGCACCGACCAGGCAGCTCCAGAGGAACAGGTAGCCGAGAAAGAACCACTCGGCGGGCCGGCCGAAGTTCTCGACGCACCCTTCCAACAGCGTGCTGCCGGTGGCGAGCTGCCATCGGGCGAGGCCCTCGTTGAGCACAAACTTCAGTCCCGCCCCGACGACCACGGCCCAGAGCACCGCCACGCCCAGCTTACTGCCGGTAAATGCCCCGGTCGCCAGGTCCCCCGCCCCGACCCCGGTGGCGGCAACCAGGATTCCCGGTCCGATAATCGTCAGCGGGTGGAACCTCTTGCGGGTCATGGTTGAATCCTGCATCTACAGAGTAACTACGCGAGGTTCTGATTCCAATCGGGAACACTTTTTGCGGTCTCGCCAGGCTGGCAACGGGCGTCCACTGCCAATTCAAGCCCCCCGCAGGGCGAGTGCAATCTCCAGGCCGCGGGAGGAGAGTCAGGATTGGCGCCGCGGTACGCAGGCGGTAGATTAAATAATACCCGGTGACGATGGCGTTGTGCGAGTCCTCGCCCCGCTATGGGGTGGTTGCGCAACGCGGTAACTAACATGGTTTCGGGACGTTGTCGTGCGGGGTGTTTGACCGTGCCGCCACCTGAGGCAAAAGGGGACATCACTGATATTCCGCAGAAAAGGACGGGGAGAATCAGTGATGTCCCCTTTTCCTGGCCAGGAGCAATCGGGGCCACCCGCGAATGCTGTACAAAGTTTCGCCAGGGACCTACGAAATGGCTGGCAAATTTCCACGAGATGCCGTTGACAAGCTTCTGGTCAAATGCCACCGTCGCTGCTGCATATGTCACCGATTCTGCGGTACAAAAATCGAGACGGATCACATTGTACAGCCAAAGGACGGTGGAGATGATCGCATCGGCAACGCCATCCCAGTCTGCTTTGAGTGCCATGCGGAGATCCACAGCTACAACGACGAGCATCCCAGAGGCAGGAAATACCGGTCTGGCGAGTTGAGGGGTCATAAAGATCAATGGCTGCGCATATGCCAGGATAACCCCGACGCGCTCGTGTCCGCGACCTGGGATAGTGATGTCGGGCCACTGCAGGCACTCGTCGACGAACTTGAGTACAACAAAGCGGTTGCCGAGTACTCCTCCAAGGACAAGCGTGGCGCACTGTTTCAGCATGAGCAGTTTCGGCGCGCCGTCACTGAAGGCATGGTTGCAGTTCTGAAGGCAGAGTTAAAGACCACCATACTCGAGGCATATGCTTCGATGAGCCGCGCAAACCAACATATTCTTGCGGAGGTTAACCAAGACGTGAAGATGCAGTCCCAGGGAAGCGCAAGCATCAGGGCACGTGATGCTCTAAAAGAGGCATCTCCTCTCGTCGCTCGCGCATGGCAACAGCTTCTGGGCTTCCTAGGACACGATGCGGGTGGGAGCCAACAAAGGAACGGAGCGGAGGGGCAATAGCGTGCCACTCATTCTGCACGCTAGGCGACCTGTACGAATCCCGCGAGGATTTCAGACGTGGTCGGCGCAGTCATCCTTGTTCTGCTGGAAGTCGGCGTAATGTTGGCGTTCGGATGCTTACCGGGTGCTCTCTGCCACTGGCTCACCCTCGCGACATGGTGGCGCGTCCCGCTTTGGCTGCTACTGATTTGGGTTCCTCTCCGATTCGTGCAAGACTTGCTGGAGTCGATTGTCGACTACCAGGGTCTGGCCGCTGACTTTGAAGTGACCCCGATCGACTACTGGCCGCGTGCCGCAGCAGGGCTTCTAACGTACCTCGCCGTGGTCATCCTCGTGTGCTTTTTTCTCTTCCCGTGAAGCGGTAATCCGGTCCCCTGGCGGAGACGCGAGTCGCCCAGTGAGCCGCTGCAGTCAAGGAGCGACGCGGGTCGCTAGTAACGCAGCGGGTCATCGTTCGGGCCGCCATCAGCTACGCATCAAATGCATTGCGCTCGACGCGCCGTGCATCTGCGAAACACCGGCTCGCTCACTCCTTGAATTCGTGCCGGGCCCGGGTGACCCGACGGCGGAGGTTTTCCTTGCCGATGTAGAGCTTCGGCTGCGGCTTCTCCTGCTGGAGCTTGTCGTACAGGTCCATAATCGCCCGGTGGCGGCCTTCGGGGGCCGGGTGACTTCGCAGGAAATCGGGAATGGGAACCGGCAGGTCTTTCCGGCGGCCGCCAAGCTGGAGAAACAGCCTGGCAGTCTCGCGGGGATCATAGCCGGCCGCGTATGCCCAGCGGGCCCCGTCGCGGTCGGCTTCCGCTTCGAACTCCGGCCGGAAGGGCCGCGTCCAGATCTGCATCATCGTGCTCCCTGACCTGAAGAAACGCTCCGGAGAAAAGCCCTTGGGGCCCTCGGAAAACGTCTGCTGGGCCAGTTTGACGCGGCGCAGACGGTCGAGGTGGTGGCCACGGTCGAGGTGCGCCAGCTCGTGGCCGACGATCCCCACCACCGCCGCTTCACTCTGGGCAGACTCCAACAGGCCGCGAAAGAAGACCAGGGTACCACCGGGGAACGAGCGGGCGTCGCACCGGGACGACTGGGCCAGGTAGACCTGAATGCGCGGGTAACGCTTGCTGTTGGTCATCAGCGGGCGAATCGTCTCGACCAGGCCCCGCAAGTAGTCCGCGTCCTTGCCGCGGGTCACAACACGAATTTTCTGCCGCTTCAACTGGGCCAGGTAAGCCCGAACGGCCCTCTCGCCCATCTGCCGTTCTTCCCGCCGCGAAACCTCGATCTCGGCCAGCGCCTTCTTGTCCTCTTCGCGTTCTTTCCCGAACAGGCGGTCGAACATCTCTTGGGGGTCGGGAAATGCCTCATCCGCCGCTTCCGGCAGAGGCTCCGCCGCAGGCAAGGTCGATGCGCAGCAGCAAGTCGCTGAGCCCGTGAGGATCAGAACGACCAGCGGGGTGCGTAGGACAGGCATGGGAAGACAAATCGGTCCGCAGTTTTGGTCCGCCATGGGCCGACATTACGACTGCCGCACCATGGCGGATCATCCGTCACGCGGTTACGTCGGCCTCGACGGACTGGCCGCTGGCCGGGTCCGGCAGGGGTGCCGGTTCCAGCGGGCCGGCCGCGCCGCGTCGACTGCCCGGATAGAACAGCTCGACGGCCGAGCAGAACTGCTTCAACTCGGGAGGATCTTCCATCCGGGCCGACTCGGCAAGGAGCTTTGCATGTAGTTCGTAGGCCTGGTGGCGGCCGGTGGGCCAGCGGACAACCATGATGTCGTTGATCTCGTTGAGCAACTGGTAGACCCGCGCGCGGGTCAAGCCCATGCCCCGGGCGGCCTGCCGCACACTGGTGATCGGGCCGGTGATCCCCAGCCGGTTTTCCGCCAGATTGGCGATCTGTGCGGTGGCATCGATGCGAACCTGTTCCAGCAGCGGGCTGACGAAGCTCTCGAAGATCTCCTGCTCACTCGGCACGCCCGGCCTCTGCAACGCGCTGCCGACCCACTGCTCTACCTTGTCGATCAATCGGGGGACGATTCGCACGATCAGGTGGTGCCGGATCCCCATGTTGGCCACCAGCACGTGCACACTGTGAAACACCTCGAAGATGGCGCGGACCCGCTTCTCACCGTGGGTTTTCTTCGCCCGCATCTCACTCAGCGAATGGTCGGTGTAGGCTCGCAGCGGCGTGTTCCAGATGACCCGGGTAATGTTCTTCAGGCTGGGCGCCAGCCGGCCCAGCAACTCGTCGCCCAAGGCGTGCTTGACCACGCTGGCTCGCCACTGGCTCCAAACCACTTCGGAAACGGAGGCGGGATCGAAACCGTTTCCACTGGGCGCGGCGCCGTCGGAGGCGGCCCCCTGGAGGCTCTCGGCCGCGGGGATGATCTCATCGGGCAACTCCGACGGATCGGTGTTGGCGGCCCGCGCCAGCAGCCTCACAAACGAGCTGATCTTCTTCTGCCCGATACCCGGTGTCTCCGTAAGCTCGCTGAAGGGCGTGCTGAGAAGGTCTTCCAGGGTCCTGCCCAGGAAGGCCAAGGGCAACCGGCGGTCGGTGGGCAGCGCCCAATAGGCCAGCGGCTTGTCCAGGTGGTCGGCGTACTCGTCGGAGGTGAGGATCTTCCGAAGGCTCTCGAAACGACTGATGACCTGGAGTTTCTCAACCGATGATGCCTGACTACGTCTCATCATGTCCTCCTTCGGTTTGAGCCCACGGTCTGGTGCCTCACCATCTAGAACCGACGGCACTGCCCACGTCGCGGAATCACCGCAGTCGGCCGACCGCCCATTCGGTGGGGCATATTCCATGCACCACCGATGGGAGGGAGACGTCGTTCGCCTGGCAAGGAAATCCTCTGTTCCTCAAGGTGATGCCGTGGGGCAACAACCTGTGGGTTGGGGGGTAAACCATCCTGGTGGTGGGAGTCCGAACAGGTCTCGGGCGGCTGCGGCCAAACTGCCCCTTGGCCGTCCGGTTCCCTGTTCGAACCTGGACAAAGGCGGGGTGCAATCGGCTTCCGTAGATTGCCCTCATCGGGCAAACGGTCCAACTGCTTCTTTAAACACCATTCTCCCGTGCGGAGTACCGCGCAGTCAAGGCCCTCAAAGGGATTTTTTCCGGAAAGATGGGGAAAACTGGAAGTCGATCGGGCGGTCTGGCTCCCCGCGGCCTCGCTCGACGGCCCTCGTTGCCCGCCGGACCCAACAGAGACAGGGAGAAGGCACTTTTTCAGCTCGCTCCCTTCCCCCCGCCGGAAGGGCTGCCGCAGGGTCTTTCACCCCAGGCTATCGAGCATAAGACCCTGGGCAACGCCGCAGCCGGGGTCGATCGCGGCACCGAGAATCCTCGCAAGAGGTCAACCGGAGAGACCCCACCTGGGGTGTTCAGTTTTGGTGATTTTGTGACGTAATTGAGGTTTTCACGAGGG
>CAZUAM010000290.1:0-8501 GCA_964618095.1 uncultured Planctomycetaceae bacterium
ATCAAGCCGCAGAAGCTACGCTCGGCGGTAATTTAATTCCCGCCGCTCGCCTTAAGAAAGGGTCTGGCCGGCGCCACCCCCTGAGATCGAGAGGAACAGGTCTTGCGGGTGCTGGCCCGACTCTATCGAATGGTAGAATTGGCTTGCCGGTGCCCTGGTCGACGGATTGTCTGACCTATTTCGGAGGACTCTCTTGATGAGAACTTGTCTGCTGACGCTTCTGATGATCTTGCTGCCGATCGCCAGTTCACTCCCCGGCGCCGAATCGTGGAACCAATTTCGCGGTCCCGGCGGAGACGGCCAGGCCCGGTCCAAATTGCTGGCGGTCGAGTGGGACGAAACCAAGGGCGTTTCCTGGAAGACGGCTATTCACGGCAAGGCGTGGTCGTCGCCCGTCGTTTGGGGCAACCAGATCTGGATGACTTCGGCCACCACGGACGGCAAGCAACTGTTCGCCATTTGCGTGGATGCCCAAAGCGGCAGGATTGTGCATGACGTTACGGTCTTCAGAATCGCCGAGCCGATGTTCTGCTATCCTTACAATAGCTATGCCAGTCCAACACCTGTAGTCGATAAGGGACGTCTGTGGGTCCATTTTGGCAGCGCGGGCACCGCCTGCCTCGACACGGCAACCGGCAAGGTCCTGTGGTCCCGCCAGGATATGCCCTGCGATCATTTCCGCGGCCCGGGATCGTCTCCAATCCTCTTTCAGGACCTGCTAATCGTCAACTTCGACGGGTTCGACCTGCAATACGTTGTGGCTCTGGACAAGCACACCGGCAAGACGGTCTGGAAGACGGACCGCACCATCGATTACGGCAGCGACAGCGGGGACATGAAGAAGGCCTACTGCACGCCGACGGTGATTGAGCACCGGGGACGAAGACAACTCATCAGCCCGGCCGCGGTCGCCACAATCGCCTACAACCCGTTGACCGGCGACGAACTGTGGAAGGTCTATCACGGCGGCTACAACGCCGCCGCTCGGCCGCTGTACAGTCACGGCCTGGTGTTCATCAATACCGAGGGCGGTCTCCGGCTGCTGGCCGTGCGTCCGGACGGGACCGGTGACGTGACAAGAACGCACATCGCCTGGACCTACGGGAAAGCAACGCCAACGCGTCCTTCCCAGTTGATCGTGAAAGATCACCTCTACATGGTCAACGACGCGGGGATTGTCTCCTGCCTGGACGTCAAGACCGGCAAGGCGACCTGGACGCATCGTATGGGGGGCCGCCACAGCGCGTCGCCGATCCACGCCGACGGCCGAATCTACTTCTTCGACGAGGACGGCAGGTCGCGGGTGATCGAGGCCAATCCAGAAGAGTTCCGACTGCTGTCCGAGAACCGGTTGGCTGCCGGCTGTATGGCATCGCCAGCCGTGCTCGACAATGCGCTGATCGTCCGCACAAAAACGCATCTTTACCGGATCGAGCGATGAGCGGCGTCTAAACCACACAGCCGGCGACAAGACGAAGAAGGTGTGGACGCTAAGGCGGCCTGCCTCGCCTTCGGCAATGCTTCGTTGGACATCCTCCAACTCCACGAGGGCGGAATCGACCAAGCCGCGCTAGTAAACTCCCGTGATGTCTTCAAGTGCTTCCTTGGGCACGGAAGACGTCAACACAGATCTGCGGCAAAATACGGTCCATTCTTGGGGCGTCTCATGCCGCACGGCTTTCTGAGAGAAACCAACGGCAAAACCCTGCCAGTCAGCAGTGCCGCGTGCGCCTACCCGTCCAGCTTCCAGCCTTCGCGGTATTTGCGGCTGAGCAGGGCGTTTGCATCGGCGTTGTTGGTCACGCGGCCGGCCGTGCCGTCGTATTCGATCCTCTCGCCGACGCGGAACGCCACCAACCCCAGCAGCAACTGTTCGATCATCGTGCCGCTATAGTCGAAGTTGCTGCACGTCTTCAGGTCTCCCTTGCAGGCGTTGACCCAGTGCGCCTGGAAGCCGCCTATCGGCGGGATCCGCTCTTCCGCCGGACGCGGCTTGTAGTGCGCCATGCCCGCGGTTTTGTCCCGGGGGAAGAACTCGTGGCGGCCGAAGTCCGCGACCATGCACGCCTTATCGCCTTCGAACAGCACCCCGTGGCCGGGCTTGGTGGGGACCCCGCCGGCCAGGCTGTCCGGCTTGTGGGCGCCCTGGTACCACGTCACCTTGATCGCCGGCCGCCAGTCGTTGGCCGGGTGCTCGAACGTCATGGTCAGCGCACTGGGCGCGACGTCCGTGTTGACCGGGTCGCCGTGTGCCTCGGCCGAGGTCGGCACGCCGGCGTCGATGGCGTTCCAGGCCAGGTCCATGGTGTGGCTGCCCATGTCGCCCACCTGCCAACTCCCGAAGTCCCAGTACATGTTCCACCTCAGGCACCCGCCGAAATAGCCCGGGTTGTAGGGATGCCAGGGGGACGGGCCGATCCACAGATCGTAGTGCAGGTGGGAAGGCGGATCGCCGGCGGCGGGCAGGTAGGCCGTTTGGCCGTGGCGCCGGTTACCCCACACGTGCGCGTGCTTCAGCGTGCCCACCGCCCCGTCGAGAACCGCCTCGCGGACGCGGTCGAAGTTCGGGTTGGAGCGGCGCTGCATGCCGACCTGCGTGGCCACCTTGTCCTTGTTCTTCAAGTAGTTCGCGCGGACCACGCGGGCTTCTTCCACACTGTTGGCCAGCGGCTTCTCGCAGTAGACGTGCATCCCGCGATTGAGCGCCCAGTTGGAGATGAAGGCGTGCGTGTGATCGGTCGTGCTGCAGACGACGGCATCGATGTCTTTCTGTTCAAGACACTTGCGCCAGTCAACGTAGTGTTTGGCTTCGGGGAACGTCTTGGCGGCAGTCGCGAGGGTTTGTTCGTTCACGTCGCACAAGGCAACGACGTTCTCGCCTCTTACGGCCCCAAAGTGCGCCCGCCCTCTTCCCCCAGCGCCAATGATGGCCACGTTGAGCTTATTGCTCGGCGCGTCGGGGCCGGCGAGCACGCCGCTGGGCAGAATCGTCAGGCCGGCCCCGGCAACCGCCGCGGACTTGAGGAACTGCCGCCTGGCAATGGTTTGCGTGGACACGTGTGTGTTGGACAAGGTGGTCATGGTCGGTGGGTCCTCATGTGAGCGATTTCCGGAAATCAGTGGTCAGACGCCACGCGGGCCCTCCTTTCCCTTGCGGGAAGGGCCCGCGGGAGGGTTTCTAACGGGGTCTATGGTAACAGAAAGGCGTTCCACAAGCCATTTCTGCAGAACTGGGCAGAGTTGACGGCGGTCGCAAGTTGGCTCTTTTCGTTTCGGCGGCCCACCGCTGAGTGTGACGGCTTCCACCGGTGAATCAAGATACGTTGGCAATCTGGGCCATTTCCGGCTCGAATCTGGACGGTTCCGACCGGGCCGTCCCACGCCACGGGTATTGGACACACTCCGAGCTGTGTCAAAAAAGGGGTCCCGTAATCCTCAAACCGGGCGGACTCCGGTGTCATTGGCGACAAGGGCGCACCCCCCCGAAGGAGTGTTTCGCGCAGGGTCCTTTCTTGAGACAGGCCAGACACGGGACCGACTGTCGGACGTTTCCGATGCGTAGCATCGGGGAGAAACCAGACGCAGTCAACTGGCCGAGATTGACGCTTTAGCCTCGTCGGAAGTTGTTGTCCGGCAGGATGTTGTCGTTTGGCGGAATACTTTGACTGTTCGGGGATAGGTTTCTTGGCCACACGAGATGGGAATGGTCGCGTCGACCGTGACCTTGGTGGCCTGGCTGCGCGCCCCGTTTTCGCTTCGGCTTGGGTTCTGCTTCGGCCTGTTCCAAGAGGTTCGACCGCTCGGTGGCGGCACGTCGCTCTGATTTCCGCCCGAAGAGTCGCTGATTGAGCTTGCGAATTTCCGCCTTCGCCTGGGCCAGTTCTTCCTTGAGCGCATCGTTTCGTTTCAGCGCGTCAGCGTGTTGGCTCTTCCAATACGCGGCATCGCAGCGAAGTTCGGTCACCTGCCGGCGCAACTGCTGAAGTTCGCGCCGCAAGGCAGCCATCTCCGCCGCCAGATCGCCCGTTTTCGCCAGGCAAGCCGTTGCTTCCAACACGGTGGCACCCATGATGTGCCACGAAATACCCGAAATCGCCAACCACCGCTACGTCACTCTTTCCGAACCCCCCCTGCCGGTGGACGGGTTCGACGAATGTGTACCGATTGGTTTCTTCATCTTCTTATCCCGAACCTGTTTACAGGAAGTTTCTGCCTATCACCTATAGTATAGGCTGCACATTTGCGGTCTAACGCACAGGCAGCCAATTGTCGTACTACTCGATGCGGATCAACTCGGGATAGTCGTTCGAGGCTTCGATGGCACGGATCGTCTCGCGGACGACCTTGGCCTTTTGGAGACCCAATCTCCGAGGAAAATCCTCCTCGTCGTTTTCAAAGTAGTCGGCGATCTGTTTCAGTTCCGCAGTGGTCGACTTCGCATGAGCGCCGTAGCCCAGCAGGATCTTCATCAGTTCGGGCGTTCGCTTCTCGCTGGCCCAGGGATTTTGCGTTCGTGTGTACTTCACGCACGCATCGATGCCTTCCTTGACCCGATGCTTGGCCAGGAGCCGGAGCCCCTCGATGCGGATCTCGTTGGCGAACATAATACCGCTGGGGGCCGGTTCGATAACAGCCTGGTAGATGGCGGGCAACAATGGTTCGATTTCTTCGTAGGAAAGATTTCGATACACCGATCCGATGCTGCCTCGGGCGCGGCCGTCCTCGTTACAAAGCCCGGCCCGAACCGCCGCGTAGAGCGCTTCGCGATCGACGTCTTCGAGCGAACGCCCCAGCATGCCGCCTCGCCGGTTGAACAGCGCGAAGCACAGGTAGCGTTGCTCCATGCCGCGTGGGTCGTTTTCGGAGGGACCCTTCGCGAGCATCTCGAGAAGCTCCGGAACGGCGGACATGGCGGGTGCGCCGATGTTGGCCAGCGCCTCGGCGGCCTTGACGCGCAGCCAGAGGTCGTCGTGCCGGAGGGTATTCTTCAGGGCCGGCACTGCCGGGGCGGCAGCGCCTTTCAGCATCGCGAGGGCTTGGCAGGCGCCGTAGCGGGCTTCGAGGGCGGGAGACCCGAGCATCTTCAGCAGGGCGGGAATCGGGGGCGCCTTGCGGCGGGCCAGCGCCATTGCAGCCCGCTCGCGGACGACCGGTGACCAACTGGCGAGGCGACTCATGAGATCCTCCTCGCCCAGCTTGTCATAGAAGCTGTTGCGGTCCTTGTTGTTCCAGCCGCGCCCGTCGAGGATCAGAGCTTGGGCGGCGGCGGGATCGAGTTGGGGGACAACCGACGGACGCTTGCCGGTCAGGCAGATCTTCCTCAGCGGCATCGCGTAGGCCAGCAGATAGCCGCCGGTGCAGTCCCAGCCCGGGTAACTGTCCTTCCTCATCGCGGGCGGCCCCTGGTGGAGAAAGGTCCCATCCCAGCGCCGAGCGAGGTCGAAATACCAGGCGCCGAATTCCTGCATCCATGCCCCGGCGGCGTGGGGGCCGGACTGCGCCACGCCCGGCAGCGACCACAGGATGTTGAAGAAATTGCCGGTGTGGCCGGTGTCGCGCTCCGCTCCGTGCGAGGCGACGCTCATCCGCGAGAAGAACTCCGCCCCCTTCGCCTCGCCGAGCAGGTTGAACATCACCGCTGCCATTCCGCACTTGCCGTTGTCCTCGTGGTTCTCGGTCCAGGGGTGGTGATCGCCGTAGGGGACCGCACCCTTGCCGATGTAGAAGCGAATCAGCCGCGTGCTCTTCTCGATCGCCTCCTCCAGCTCCGGATCGTCGACCCCGGCCTCGCGCGCCAGGATGAGTGAAATGGTCAGGGGCAAGCCCGGGGAGTTCATCATGCCGTAGCCGCCGAGGCGCCCGTCGGGCCGCGCGAAGCTGTGACCCCACGAACCGACTATGCTCTGGCCATTGGCCGCCTCGAGCGCCAGCCGCTGCAGGCCCGGTATGGCTGAGTCGTCTCCGGTCGCCATCACGTACTCGGAGAGCAGCATGATGACGTAGCCGTAGTGCCAGGTCTGGAAGCTGTCGGCCGAGAAGTCCGCCGCCCATTGAGCCTCCTTGCGCACCAGGGGGAGGTATTCGTCATTGCCACTGGCAAGCAGGGCGAGGGCATTCAGGGAACGCGTAATCGGGCTCTGCCGGTAGGAGGGGCCCTCGACCCGCAGAGCCAGCGCCTTGCACCCCTGCTCGAGAATGCGTTGCGACTTCGGGCAGTCGTAGGGCGCGGTGGCGCTGTAATCGCCAAGGACGGGCAATTTCAGGACGGCATTCTCAGTCTTGCCGGCCCGCCAGCGGATCAGCGACAAGTTTCCGCCGCCCGCCTCCGATTCGGCAGCGGTGATCGCCTTGCCCAGCTCGGTGCGTGGGTCGTAGGAAAACGGCTTGCCGCCCACGCCGAGGATCACGTCGCCGACCGCGAGGATTCCGTCGGCGGGGGAATCATTCTCCACTTCGGTGATCGCGATCTGCCGCGCGTCGGTGGTTACGAGCTTGTCGCTGAACATCCACCCGCGGGCGCCGGTCGGGCCGAGCGTCCAGTCGTGGTTCGCGCCCTGGGGGATCTTGTCACCCTGGGTGAAGTCCGGGCTGGCCAACGTTGAACGAGGCCCGGCCGCCGACGACGGCGCGGCGAGAAACGAGAAAAACGCCACAGCGGCGACGGACGCGACGACCAACCGCTTTACGATCATAAGGGACCTCCTAGTTCTTTTTCTGACCGACATTTCCCATTCATGGTGAACCTGAAGACGATCCAGGCTCATGGTGGCAACTATTGTACTACTCCGAGCACTAAACGGTGAACCTCTGCCATCACCAAGAATCGAGACCGGCTGCGTAGCCGCCGGTCGGATGGTTCACTATTTCATGCTCCCGATAGTAAGTCGTATTCTTGCCGTCGGTTGCTCGCTTGTCAACGCTTTCCGGCGCGATAGGCGGTTTCTGCCTAGCGTTCATCGAGCCGGCGAGGCATAGGCTGCATGCGCTACCGCTAACGTGCTCAGGTCCGACGCACCTCTGGTGTTCTTGAGTGCCAGAAAAGTTCAGAGGTGGCCCACACCTGAGCAGATTAGGCCCAGTCCCGTTAATCGTTCCATACTTCGGACGAGACAAGAGGCAATCCAAAACGAGGCCCTACTCGGGCACGGCAGTCCGAGATTCCCATCTCGTAAATCAAAACGCCGTAAACCCGTGGCGCAAGAGGTTTACGAGACACGCTTCCGGCCCAATCTTGGAAGACCGCGCCGCACGGAATGCCCCCCGATCTAGCGGTCGGGATGGAGATAGCAAAGCCCTGACGAGAGCAGGCCGCAACGAAGACAACGCCGCATTATAGAAGGGGAACACCCGTCCGAACGAACTACGCGAACCGCAGCAGGGCGTACCTTCTCTTGCCGCTGCGGAGGACCAGGATCGACTCGCTGGCCAGGTCCTCCGAGCCCAGCCGGGCCTCGATTCCCTCCACACGGCGGTTGTTCACGTAGGCCCCGCCTTGGGTGACGATCCGCCGGGCGTCGCTCTTGCTGGCGGCCAGCCCGGCCTCGAACAGGGCGTCGATGATCGAGAGGCCCTCGCCCGCCAAGCGGGCTGGCGGCAATTGGCGGCTGGGCACGTCGGCGAAGATCGCCTGGAGCTGCGCGTCCGAGAGCCGGCTGATTTCGGCCCCGAAGAAGATCTCGGTGGCACGCTCGGCGATGGCCAGGCCGTCGGGGCCGTGGACCAGCCGGGTCAGCTCGGCGGCCAGCCGGCGTTGGGCGGACCGCCGGCCGGGGTCGGACCGGTGCTCGGCCAGCAGCAATTCGATCTCTTCCCGGCCCAGGTCGGTGAAGAATCGCAGACAAGTGCGCAGGTCGGCGTCGTCGAGGTTGATCCAGTACTGGTAGAAGTGATAGGGGCTGGTCTTTTCAGGGGCAAGCCAGAGGGTGCCCGACTCGGTCTTGCCCATCTTGGTGCCGTCGCTCTTGGTCAAGAGCGGGCAGGTGACACCGTAGAGTTGCACACCGCGGAGCCGGCGTGCCAGGTCGATGCCGGTGGTGATGTTTCCCCACTGGTCGCTTCCGCCGATCTGTAGCTCGCAGCCGCAGTGTTGGTGGAGATAAACGAAGTCGTATGCCTGGAGGAGCATGTAGCTGAACTCGGTGTAGCTCAGCCCGGCGTCGGTCCGCTCCAGCCGTCTCTTGACCGAGTCCTTGGTGAGCATCACGCTTAGGGGGAAGTGTTTTCCCACGTCGCGGAGGAATTCCAGGTAGCCGAACCGGCCCATCCAGTCGTAGTTGTCCAGCAGGAGGGCGGAGCTTTCGCCGGGGTCGAAGTCGAGAAAGCGCCGCAATTGCGTCTCGATCGCGGCGACGTTTTGCCGGAGGACCTCGACCGACAGGAGGTTGCGTTCTTCACTCTTTCCGCTGGGATCGCCGATCATGCCGGTGGCCCCGCCGATAAGTGCGATCGGCCGGTGTCCGGCCTGCTGGAACCGGCGCAGGACCATCACCTGCACCAGGTGG